>JBCCAJ010000402.1:0-3159 GCA_039814845.1 Pseudomonadota bacterium
CGCCTCCAACATGTGGTGCACGTTGAACAAAAGCATCGCGCCCACCAAAACAAACGTCGCGCCAATGATCGGCTTTGATCGTTCCGCCAGCCCGCGCAGCGCATTGGCGCGGCTTCGAATAGCCTCTCGCGCGCCCAGTCCAAGCCCGATGATCAACGTCGAAACTCCGGCGGCATAGGCCACCATGATCGCGGCGACATAGATCAGGCTTTCCCCTTGAGAGGCCAGCGCAATCGCGCCCCCCAACGTGGGCCCGATGCAGGGTGACCAGACCGTGCCCAGCAAAAGCCCGCCGAGGAACTGCCCCCGCGTGGACCCCGCATCCATGTCATTCATGCGCGCATCCGCACCTGCAGCTACGCCCGCTGTGGCCATCTCAAACCGGTGGGCAAAGGCGGGCACCAGCAGGACAACGCCGAAGACGATCATCAAGACCGCACCAATCTGGGCCAGCGTATCCTGCGTCAGCCCGATAGCCGATCCAAAGGCCGTCACGAACACACCGAAGATGACGAAAGACACGCTCATCCCCGCCGCCAGCGCGACAGGCCCTGCCTTGCTCGCGTTGAGCGCCCCCACCAAAACAATCGGCAGGACCGGCAAAACGCAGGGATTGATCAGCGTCAGAAGCCCGGCAAGATAGGCAAACAGAAATTCCATGACGACCCGCTGGTCCTTTCACTCGGTTTGCGCCACAAAATGTATGCAAACCCGCGAAAGTTAAGTGACAATGCCCCAACGGACGCGTCACATTTACGTGTGGATATGAGCGAAGAAACGAGACCGATAACCATGATCGACTGGGACGACGCTTTTGAGATTTCCGGCCACATCCCCGGCGCAGCAGACCTGCCTGATATCTGGGCACGGGCCGCCGCTGACTTCCGCGCGGCGTGGTCGGCAAAAGGCCTTTTGCACACGGATATCCCCTACGGCCCTGCACCACGCCATCGCTATGACCTCTTCCAGCCTGAGGGCGGCAGCGCTGGCCTTTTTGTCTTCATCCACGGCGGATACTGGCGGCGCTTTGCCAAATCGGATTGGTCGCATCTGGCCGAAGGCGCATTGCAGGCGGGTTGGACCGTGGCCATGCCCAGCTATGTTCTCGCACCCGAGGCCCGCATTTCTGAGATCACCCAAGCCATCGCCCACGCTGTCACAACGGCCTCCGAGGCCACGCCCGGCCCCATCCGCATCGCGGGCCATTCAGCGGGTGGACACCTGGCCTCCCGCATGATGTGCGACGCCGTATTGCCGGATGCGGTCTCAAGCAAGCTCGCACGCGTGATGTCAATCAGTGGGCTGCACGATCTGGTGCCGCTTTGTCTGATTGCGCTCAACGAAACCCTTCGACTGACCCAAGAGGAGGCGCGCGCTGAGAGCCCCGCCACCCTGCCGCCTCTGCCCGGCATCCCCTTCACCGCTTGGGTCGGCGCGCAGGAACGCCCCGAATTCCTCCGCCAGACCCGCGTCATTGAAGAGGCCTGGGCGCGCCACGGCGTCGATGCCTCCGCTGTCTATGACACAGGTCACGACCATTTCACCGTGATTGAGGCGCTGCGCGATCCCGACAGCCCGCTCATGCGCGCGATCCTGGCATGACCCTGCCCCGCAAGGATCTATTTCACCTGCCTGACGGCGTGATCTATCTTGATGGCAACTCCCTCGGTCCGTTGCCGAAAACCACATCCGCCCGCGTGGCCGAAACGGTGCAGACAGAATGGGGCGATGACCTGATCCGCGCCTGGAACACGCGCGGCTGGATGGATCAACCCGCGCGCCTTGGCGACCGCATCGCGCCGTTGATCGGCGCGCCACCGGGCAGCATGATGGTGGGCGATACGCTGTCGATCAAAGTGTTTCAGGCCCTATCCGCCGCGTTGGATCTGGTGCCCGACCGTTGGGTGATTTTGTCTGACACGGGCAATTTTCCCTCTGACCTTTACATGGCACACGGGCTGGCCGCCTTGAAGGAACAGGGGCACGAGTTGCGCCTTGTGGACCCGGATCAGATAGAGGCGGCTATGGATGAAACAGTCGCGGCGGTCTTGCTCACGCAAGTCGATTATCGCACCGGCGCGCGCCACGACATGGCCCGCCTGACCCGTGCGGCGCACGACGCGGGCGCGGTGATGATCTGGGATCTGGCCCACAGCGCGGGCGCGATAGAGGTCGATCTGGCGGGATCAGGTTGCGCCTTCGCGGTGGGATGCACCTATAAATACCTCAATGCTGGCCCCGGCGCGCCTGCCTTCATATATGTCCGCCCAGACTTGGCAGATCGTGTCACGCCCGCGCTCTCAGGCTGGCTCGGCCACGCGGACCCCTTTGCCTTTGATCGCGACTACCACCCGGCCCCCGGCATGGGGCGCATGCGTGTAGGCACACCGCCAGTTCTGCAAATGGCCGCCCTTGATGCCGCCCTGGACATCTGGGAAGACGTCGATTTGCCGACGCTCTGGGCGGCGTCCGAGGTGCTATCCCAACGTTTCATTGACGGGGTGGAGGCCACCTGCCCCGCTCTGCGCCTCATCAGCCCGCACAACCCGAAACAGCGCGGATCTCAGGTGTCCTTTGCCGTGAAAAACGCCTATCCGATCATGCAGGCGCTGATTGATCACGGTGTTATTGGCGATATGCGCGCGCCTGATATCCTGCGCTTTGGCATCGCGCCGCTTTATCTGGATGCCACCGATATCGACCGAGCCGTCAATATTTTGTCCCGTATTCTGAAGGACAGGATTTGGGACAGGGCTGAATACAAGGCGCGCAAACCCGTCACGTGACGGTGGTCAATGTAGGCTCAAATTCGCGCTGTTTACCCTCCCACGTCGACCATTCCCAAATCAGCTGTGCCACGCGCCGGATGATCCTGGTCACGCCCGCGTTCAAAGCGGCCCAACGACCCGCTCAATACAGGCCTTCAGGTCAGGCGTGGTAAAGGGCTTTTTGATGTAGTTGTTCATGCCCAGCTGGTTGCCAGTGTCGATGATTTCCTGTGTGGCCTTTCCGGTGATGAGAATGAATCCGATCTTCTGCGTGGTCTGGTACTTGCGCAAACCGGCCAGCAATTGCAGACCATTGGCGCCCGGCATGTTGTAATCTGAGATCACCAGATGCACCGGCTGCGCGGCCAGCCGCTTGAACGCGCTGTCGCCA
>JBCCAJ010000197.1:0-5604 GCA_039814845.1 Pseudomonadota bacterium
GCCCCGCCCACGGATCCCGGCGGCAGACCGATGTTGAATTCGGTCATGAACCGCTCAGAGAGTTCGATCCAGCCCTCCACCGAGGCACGCCCGTTGCTGCCCGCCGTCAGTGGCATGGTGTAGAGCCCGTCAAAAGGCACATCCCCCACGCGGCCCGGGCCGCCCAGTTGCAAACGATCCGGCGTGGCGTCAACGGTCAGGCGGTCCGAGGTCAGCACCCGGTCGGGCACCAGTTGATCGCTGCTCACATCCGTGACTTCGCCAGTCATGGTGAATTCGACGCCATCGGTGGTCAGGCTGTCGATCACCGGGAAATTCAACTGCCCCGACAACTTGGCCCGCCCTTCGGCCACCGTCACCGATTGCCCGGCCTTGTCGATAAATCCGAACGGACCGGCGTTGAGCAGCGACAGGGCCGCTGTGATGGAGCTGTCGGTGCGCAGCTGCACTTCGCCTTCGCCGCCTCGGGTGATGATGTCCTTGATCTCAAACGTGGACCCGGAAATGTCGATCGGCCCGCCCTGGGGCGGGGTCACCACGCCGTCATGTGCCGCGATGGCAAATTTAATGCCCTGGATGGCCGCAGTGCCGCGACCGTTCTCGATGATGGGCACGTTCTTGATGAACTGAGAGGAGAGGTTTTCGAAATCGAAGCCAAGATAGATATCCGGTTTGCCCTCAGGCGCCATATCAAGCGCGAATTTGATGTCCTTGAGGTCCACGTAGCGGACGTTTTCGGTGATCCAGGTGCGGGTCTTCGGTTCAAGGGTTTCGGGCCAAAGTTCCAGCAGGCGGTCGGGGGCAATCTCCGGGATCAGTGCGGTGGCAGCGACGTCCCACCCGTTTTCCGCCGCCACGATATCGGCCTTGGCGTGGATGTGACGGCCTTGGTCGGTGATCGCAAGTTCGCCCAGTTCGACGGTGAAGGGATCAAGCGTCAGGCGCAAATCAAGGCGGGCATCATCAAGCGCGATGGGCGTGTCGTAGATGCTGAAGGGGTTGGCCTCAAAGCGGGAGGCCTGGAATTGAGACACCAGCGCATCAGGCCACCCGTCTTCCATGCCCTGCAAATGGGTCTGGCCTTGGATCTGGGTGGTGATCCATTGGCTGGCGACCTCAAGGCGTTCGAAATTCATGATGGAGGTGGCCGGATCATAGGTCAGCTGCGCGCCCGCGTGATCAAAGGCAATGGGCCGCGCCGTATCGTTGGGGCGAAGCGTTCCGATGTCGATATCGAGGCTGGCGGCCAGCGTCCCCAATTGGCCGTCTTCATCCACCTGAACAGACAGCCCGCCCGAGATAGGCGCATCAAGGGCCTCCAGCCAGCTAAGCGCAGGTGACTGACCGGCGATGTCCTGGGCGGGCATATCTTCAAAGGTGAAAGTCAAATCAGTGGCACCGCTGCCAATGTCGCTGCGCACGATCATGCCCATGGTGGTGGCAAAGGCGCGGTTGCCCAGCAGCGTCAGATCGGCATTTAGCACCAGTGAATTGCCATCGCGCGTGATGTCGATCTGTCCCCCATCCACGTTCCACGCCTGCCCCGCGCGGGCATCCTCATAGCGCAGGGTCAGGTTTTCGGCGCTGACACGGGACAAAAGCGCGTAGCGATCCCGCGTCGCAAACCGATCCATCCAGTCGATCAACCCATCAAGACCCGCCGTCTGTTGTTGCCCCGATCCGCCCAGTTGGAAATTGATCTGTCCGTCTGCCGCGCGCCGCACCAGAAGCTGAACACCCGACAGCCGGATGGAGGAGGGCCGCAACTCCCCTTCCCAGATGCCGCCCAAGCCCGTGGTTGTCTGAACATCCGACAGTTGCACGAGAGGTGTGCCACCCGCATCACTGAGCACAACGTTTTGCATCGACAACTGCGGCATCCAGTTGTCCTCAACCAAAATGGACAGATCCCCAAAGGCCAGCGACATGCCGTCAATATCGGAATTGATCTTGTCAGAGATCTGCACCCGCGCCCATTCGGGCAAGGCAATGCGCGTTCCGACCAAAGACATCAGCCCCACCGCCACGGCACAGGCCAACACCACGATGGTGCCGGTCAGCCAAAGGCCCAACCTTTTCATCCGCGACCTGCGCGGTTTTTGCCCCGGTTCAACGGGTGTCTGCTTTGGTGTCTTGGTCAAGATTTGCGCGCGGTCATCTGTTAAATCGTTCGACCCGTTTATTTTGGTGTCCCGCGTCCTAATTTGAAACACGAAAATTCACAAACGGAGACCTAATATGCTCGAAACCGGTAAAGACGCCCCTGATTTCACCCTGCCCCGCGATGGCGAAGGCGATGTTACGCTGTCCGCCCTGCGCCCTGCCCCCGTGGTTTTGTTCTTCTATCCCAAGGATGACACGTCGGGATGCACGAAGGAGGCTTTGGCCTTTACCGAACTGTCCGACATGTTTGCGCAGGCCGGCGTGAAGGTCTTCGGGATTTCCAAGGACACGGTCGCCAAGCATGACAAGTTTGTGGCCAAGCACGCGCTGGGTATTCCGCTTCTTTCTGACGCCGAAAACGAGGTGTGCGAGGCTTATGGCGTGTGGAAAGAGAAGAAAATGTACGGCAAAACCTATATGGGGATTGAGCGTACCACGGTGTTGATCGACGGCGAGGGCAAGGTCGTGCAAGTTTGGCCCAAGGTCAAAGTGCCCGGCCATGCCGAAGCGGTGCTAGAGGTGGTTAAAGCCCTGTAAGGCACGGTATTCTTTGCGCGGGCCAGTCTTGCAACACCCGGTGGGGGTTTGGATGATTGGCCCCGCGTTCAAAACGCTGCGTTTCCGGAACAGCGGAGATGTTCGCCTCACACGGGTGTCGCCACCACACCGATCGGCGAAATTCCGCCATTGAGGCCAGAAAACGCCTATAAATGCCTGAAAAATGGTCAAATCCCTTGCCCCATTAACCTCCCTTTTGTAATCACGACGCCACGCGCCGCGTCGCAGAAGCCCTCAAGGGCCGCCAATGACGAAATACGGCTTGAGGATATTGACGGCAGACTAGGGGGAACGGGGGCTCGTGCGCTCACATATAGCGATCAAATTTCACTCCTTTTTGGAGCACTATGTCCCTGAGCGTCGTGTATTCCTGCGCTCAGACAGCGACACGCGTTTCATTCGCCTGAAATCTGAGACCCAGCTTATCGCGTATGTGGGCGTCACCTGTTTCGTGGCATGGACGATCATCGCCACGGCCATTTTGCTGATGGATTCCATCGGGTCTGGAAATTTTCGCGAACAGGCCAAGCGGGATCAAGGCACCTATGAACAAAGGTTGAATTCCCTTGAGGCGGAGCGCAATGCCCGCGCGGCGGAGGCTGCTGCGGCGCAGGAGCGGTTCAATACGGCGCTCGAACAAATCTCTGCCATGCAGTCCGAAATCCTGACCTCTGAAGTGCGCCGCAAAGAACTGGAGACCGGGATTGATGTGATCCAATCCACGCTGCGCCGCACAATCAGGGAACGCGATGGCGCGCAGGCGTTGGCGCAGGCGCTGGAATCTGCGGGAGCGGGCGACACCTCCGTTGCGTCTTTGACCAAAGGCGCGACGACAGGCGCGACCACCGGTGATCCAATCCGCGTTATGCTGACAGCCGCACTGGAAGAGACCGCCCGGCAGCGGGATCAGATTGAACTGGACGCGCAGCAGGCGTTTCTGGATGCCGAGGAAATGCAAACGACGATCCAGCTGATGCGCGATGAAAATGATGCGATCTTCCGCCAGTTGGAGGATGCGCTGACCATTTCCGTTGAACCACTCGACAAGATGTTTTCCGCGGCCGGCCTCAACACCGAAGACATGCTTGATGCAGTGCGCCGTGGGTATTCCGGACAAGGCGGGCCTTTGGTGCCGCTGTCGTTTTCCACGCGCGGTGCAGAGCTGTCGGTGGATGCGCTGCGGGCCAATCGCGTGATTGATGAGCTTGACCGGCTCAACATTTACCGCATTGCCGCCCAACAGGCGCCGTTTGCGATGCCGGTGAAGGGGTCCTTCCGCTTCACCTCTGGCTTCGGGATGCGCTGGGGCCGGATGCATAGCGGCACGGATTTCGCCGCCAAGCACGGCTCCCCCATTTACGCAACCGCTGATGGCATCGTGACAGAGGCCGAATGGAAGGGCGGATACGGCCGCATGGTGACCATTCAGCATGAGTTTGGCATCGAAACCCGTTACGCCCATTTGTCGCGCATACGGGTTCGTGAAGGCCAAAGGGTCTCGCGCGGGGATCGGATTGGTGATATGGGGAACACTGGACGGTCCACCGGCACGCATCTTCACTATGAAATCCGCGTTGGTAAAAAGGCCATCAACCCCATGATCTACATCAAGGCTGCGAGAAATGTTTTCTAAGAGCAAAATCAACGACCCCGCCCCGAAACCCGAACCAGCGACCAAGCCCGCGATGCCACCGGCAGCGGCAGAAAAGCCCATCGGCGACGTGGGCGCGGCGGATTTCCGCGCAACGGCGCCCAAGGCAAAACCGCCCGCGTCGGTGCTGTCCTCGGACCTGCATATCAGCGGCAACATCAAAACCACCGGTGACATTCAGATCGAAGGAACCGTGGAAGGCGACATTCGCGCCCACCTGCTGACGGTCGGCGAAAGCGCTACCGTGAAAGGCGAAGTGATGGCCGATGACGTGGTCGTCAATGGCCGCATCGTGGGCCGTGTGCGCGGCCTGAAAGTGCGCCTGACGTCTACGGCGCGTGTTGAAGGTGACATCATCCACAAGACCATCGCGATTGAATCGGGCGCGCATTTCGAAGGATCCGTGCAGCGCCAAGATGATCCGCTGAACGCCAAAGCCAAGGCGGCCGCGGCGGCGGCTGCTGCGCCTGCGAAGGCACCGGAGCCCAAGCCGGTGGAAGCCGCGAAGGGGTAAGGCACCTTTCAATTGAATAGAAAAACGCCGCTCTTTCGGGCGGCGTTTTTTGTTTTAAGCGCCTGTCGCGCAATCAAGGGCGTAGCCCACCGCGGCTTCGTAAGGCCCCCGCCAGGGCTTGGCGAATTGACAATGAAGCGCATCGTTCAAAGATACAGCAGTACTGCACGATAAAGTGCCCTCGCTTTACGTCGGGATCGCCAGACAGGGGCCTTACGAAACCACGCTTTTCGGACACTACACCCCTGCCGGGTTATCGACGTCGTGACCCATTTCCTTGAGATCCTGATACCGGTCCCCGATCCGGTGGTTCGGATGCCCACCCATGGACGCGCCAAGTGCCAGGATGATTTCATCCTCGGCGGGTGCATCTGGAATGGCCAGATGGATCGTCTGGTAATGGGACCTCTTGCCGCCGTCATGCTTGTCCATCAACGGGATCACCAACGATGTGCCCGCGCCGCCCCGAGTGTTGGCGAAGACCAGGTAGCTTTTGGCACCTACCGCCTCGCGGTACTGATTGCCGAACCACAGTGTGTGCGTGAGCGCCTGACCGTGCTCATTTTCGCCACCCATACCAGTGAGTGACGCCTTGCCATAACCTTCCACCGCGCCGCCCGTGGCTTCCAGCACCATATCGGTCAGCAACTTGCCCAATACCGGCCCGTGGCTCTGAATTTCAGGGCGGAGGTTTTCCACATGGCCGCGCCCGAACCAC
>JBCCAJ010000308.1:0-4118 GCA_039814845.1 Pseudomonadota bacterium
CGGCGATCTGGGGTGGGAGCTGCATTGCGCAGCGCAAGATCAAGAAGCGCTCTACGCCGCGCTGCTGGAGGCCGGCGAGGCCGTGGGCGCAGGCCCGGTGGGCAGCCGCGCGCTGATGTCGCTGCGGCTGGAGAAGGGCTACGGATCTTGGAGCCGGGAATACAGCCCGGAATACTGGCCCCATGAGGTGGGCTTTGCGCGGCTGTGCAAGATGGATAAAGACTTTCTCAATCGCGACGCCGCGCGTGTGGCGATGGAAACCCCGCCCCGCGAGGCGCTTGTACTGATGCAGCTTGATGAGGCGGATGTGACGGCCTCGGGCGCCGATGCCACGGGCGGTGAGCCGATCTTTTTCAAAGGCACAGGCGTGGGGCGGGTGACCTCGGGCGCTTATGGCTACACGGTGGGGATGTCGCTGGCGATGGGGTATGTGACGTCCGGTACGGCGCTCCCTGGTGATGACGTCGACGTGATGGTGCTGGGCCAGCCGCACCGCGCGACTGTTTTGGCGGCACCGCCTTTCGATCCCGCAGGCCACAGGTTGCGCATGTAAAATACAGAGCGCCGGTCTCAGCGTTTCTTCTTGCCTCAAATATCCCCGCCGGAGGCATCCTGTTTCGCAACCGGATCAGGCTGCGGGTTTTGGGGCAGCATCTGTCCACATCTTGCCCCCGCGCGGCGTGTCGATTTTGTAGTCCGTTGCGTGGCGCGTGAAGAATCCGTGACCAAAGGCGCGCGCGGCTTGCTTCGGGTTTTGCGGATCACACTGCACATCTCCCCGCGCGTTGCCGTGGCCGTGGATCACACCCGCGAACGTGGCGTTGGTGTAGCGGCTGAATTCCTGCAGCTGGTGGACGATGCCGTGGGAAACGGCTGGAAAGGTTTCCTCGGAACTCAGCAGCAGGCCGATCCTTTTGCCTTGAATGCCGCGCATCACCTGAGGTGAGCCGGGGTAGGACGCGGCCACATAGCAGAACATCCGGTCGAAGAACGCCTTGAGTTGCGCGGACATGCCGTACCAGTAGATCGGCGTTGCGAAGATCACCCCGTCGGCGGGCAGATATGCGTCGAAGAAAAGCTGCTCATACCCGTCCTCAATCCCGCAACAACCATCGGCCCGGCGACATTGGCGGCAATCGCGGAGAAAGCCGCTCAGAACAGCGTTCAGATCGCGCAACTCAGCCACGTGCCCGGCCGCCCTCAGGCCGGAGAGACCCTCTTGAGCCAAGAGGGTTGAGTTGCCGTTTTGTCTGGGACTTGAGGTGAGGACGAGGGCGTTCATGGGGGATCTTCCGTGTTGTGGGCGGGGCTGTGGGAAGCTTAAGGTGGGTGAGAACTCAGAAACAAGTACGCACCTTTTGGTAACTACCCGAGGCGACATGCCGGACAAAGCCACCACCACCCCCAGCGTCTTTGACGCCGATTGCTCGGCCCGGCACGCGCTGGAACTGATTGCGAGCAAGTGGGCCGTGTTGATCCTGTCTGCCCTGGCGGAGGGACCGATGCGCAACGGTGCGCTCAAGCGGCGGATCGACGGGATTTCGCAGAAGATGCTGACCCAGACGCTGCGAGAACTTGAGCGCAACGGGTTGGTTCTGCGCGAAGATATGCAGACCATCCCACCCCATGTGACCTATCGGCTGAGCCCGGTGGGCCAATCCTTGAGTGCGGCCTTGATCACGCTTGATCGCTGGGCGGAAAAGAATTTTCCCGAGCTGGACCGCGCCAAGGCGGTGTATGATCGGCAAAACAGGTAAGTCCATTAGCCCCACTACCCGCTTCGTGGTGTCTGCCAACCGCGCCCGTTGGTCCAGTGTGCCGGAGATCAGGATCGTTGTGTTGCCGGTCGCCGGGGAGCCGACGGTGTGGGATGCACTCAGTGCTGGCGTTTGAGCGGACCCAAGCTTGCCCTGTGATCCGATAGACCGGCGCGTTTTCCCCGTAGCAGACCATGTACCCTTCATCCGTGAAGCCGGATTTGCGAAGGACAGCCTTGGTGGGTTCGTTGTCTTCAAAAAAGGATGCGAGGATTTCGGTGAGTGCAGGCTTCTGTTGCAAACCCCTGACCCCAGGCGGAGCGCTTGAAACACGACCCCATCTCAATCGGTGCGTCGGGAACCCTTCCCGGAACAACCAGGCTGTCATCCGTGTCGTCCTGTTCGAATGGCATGGGAAGCAGATACACGGTTCCAAGTTTTTCGCCGGATCGTTGATCTGAGACGCCCCAAAGACCAATCCACCCATCCGCACCCCGTTTCAGGTGCTGGGAATACCTGCAGGGATCGCCTCCACCACCACCATCAGATCGCAGATATTCCGGGCCACGTCAGGATCGGTGAACATCTCGAACGCAGGATCTGTATCGTCCTCTGACACTCTCTGACACTCTCTGACAATGGGCGATGGTGCAGCCGCTCAGAGTGACGTGTGAGGTCCATTTGCGTCAGGTCCGGGGGGCTGTGCCTGTCGCGGCGTGAGGGGCTTTGTGGTGCACAGCGATATCGCGGATGCGGGGAACAGGTTATGCACCGCGCCAGATCCAGCCGCCGCCCAAGATACGGGAGCCGCTTGTTTCGTAGAACACGCAGGCCTGACCGGGGGAGACGCCGGCCTCGGGGGTGAAGAGTTCGACGTTTGCTTCGGTGTCGGAAATCGGACGGATGATCGCTTCGCGCGGGGGGCGGGTGGAGCGGACTTTGACGGAGACGTGCCATTCATCGCGGCTTGTCAGGGGGTCGTCGCCCAACCAGTTGATTTCGCGCACAGGCACGGTGCGGGTGGAGAGGTGCTCTTTGCCGCCCACGATCACCCGTCGGGTATCGACGTCGAGTTTGACCACGTAGAGCGGCTCTGACAGGCCGCCTATCCCGAGGCCCCGGCGTTGGCCGATCGTGTAGTGGATCACGCCATTATGGTGGGCCAGCACATTGCCATCCATATCCACGATGTCACCCGGTTCGGCGGCACCCGGGCGCAGTTTTTCGATGACCGAGGCGTAGTTGCCGTTGGGCACAAAGCAGATGTCCTGGCTGTCAGGCTTGTTGGCGACGGTCAGATTGTAGCGGGCCGCGAGTTCGCGGGTGGCGTCTTTGGACGGCAGATGGCCCAGCGGGAAGCGCAGGAAGGAGAGCTGTTCGGGCGTGGTGGAGAACAGGAAATAGCTTTGGTCGCGGTTGGCATCCTCGGCGCAGTGAAGCTCCGGCCCCAAAGCACCCATCTTGCGTTGGATGTAATGCCCCGTGGCCATGCAATCGGCCTCCAGATCGCGGGCGGTTTCCAGCAGGTCTTTGAATTTCACCCGCTCATTGCAGCGAATACAGGGCACGGGCGTGGCCCCCGCCAGATAGCTGTCAGCAAATTCGTCAATCACCGCATCTTTAAAAATGTTCTCATAATCCAGCACGTAATGGGGAAAGCCCATTTCCTCGGCCACGCGCCGCGCGTCGTGGATATCGACGCCCGCGCAGCACGCGCCTTTTTTGGCCAAAGCCGCACCATGATCATAAAGCTGCAGCGTCACGCCGACCACGTCATAGCCTTCTTCCGCAAGCATCGCTGCCACCACAGAGCTGTCCACGCCGCCCGACATCGCCACCACGACACGGGTGTCGGCGGGGGCCTTGGCCAGGCCCAAAGAGTTGAGATCGCGGTCGAGTGGCATATCTATAGCTTTGCAGGGAACAGTAAGTGCTGCGGAATATAAGAAAATCCTAATTACTCTCAAGCCCCCAAGGTGGATCAATTTCACCGGGTGTTAAGCGAATTTGTTCAAACAGGTCGTTGTTGAAAGAGAGTTGCGCCATGTATCTCAAGAAAGTCGATGGACCCCGCGCCGTGAAACTGCCCGATGGGACGGTCATGACCCGCGCCGATTTACCACCTGTGAGCACCTCGCGTTGGGTGGCATCACGCAAGCTGGCCGTTGTGCGGGGCGTGATGCACGGGTTGATTGGTCAGGATGAGGCCCTGGAGCGTTATGCGCTGAGTGCCGATGAATTCCAGGAATGGCTGACATCGTTGTCGGAACGCGGGGCAGATGGGCTTAAAGCCACACATCGGTGAGCAAATCAAAACAGAATCTAGACAACCTATGGTAGAATGTTACTTTCTTCCCTAAC
>JBCCAJ010000244.1:0-4877 GCA_039814845.1 Pseudomonadota bacterium
CGATTGCGCGGCCAGTTGGTCGGGCGCGGGGATATAAAACTCACGATCCAGGATCGAATAGCGCGCGGAGTATTCGTTTACATTGGCCGTGCGGTGGCGGATCCATTGACGCGCCACAAAAACCGGCAGCTTCACATGCAGTTTGATCTCGCACATCTCAAAGGGTGTGGAATGCCAATGCCGCATCAGATAGCGGATGAGCCCTTCGTCATTCTGTACCGATTTCGTGCCCTTGCCATAGCTCACCCGCGCGGCCTGACAGATGGCATTATCATCGCCCATATAGTCGACCACCCGGACGAAACCGTGATCAAGGACGCCATGCGCGGTGTATAGATGTTTCTCCATCCCCGGTGCCACGACGCGCAGCGTCTCCTGCGGCGTGCTGCGCAGTTCATCGATTTCAGCCTGCTGCTCGGGGCTCAAGGGCATGAACCAGTCCTTTCCACAAGAGTGAGTCGCACCCGACTATATCTTGCGGATGCGCCTCTAGGAACTCGCAATATCAGGTATATACATCCTGCAACAGGCCGGGTTTTTAGCCCGTTTTTGGCCAAGTAAAACATTGACTTAAGCCCGTAGCTGTCTGATTTTACGACAAAAGATAAAAAATCAACTCACGTTGAGGGCAGTACATCATGAAACAGACGGCAGCAGTTTTGCTGGTCAGCGCCTTTGTTATGGGCTGCGATTCCGCCGGCAATCCTTTCAGCACAAATTCCGGGGCCGCGACGGCGCCCACCACCACGCCAACCACACCGGTCGCGACAGGTATTCCTGCAGGTATCGCAGGGGATGTCGACAGCGTGACGTTTGACCCAACGACGAACACTCTGTCAGTCACCGGGGTCACTCTCGACAATGTGCCGATAACAACCGTGTACACCCGGACGCCTTCCCTCGATAAAGGTGGATTTCTGGCCTACACCACACAAGACGACCCGCTGGATCGTCACTTTACTGCTTTGGCCGCACAAGGCACATCCGTGCGCGCCGCTGTCGCGGGCAGCCCACTGCCCCGCAACCGGACCTTCCGCGGGGCGTTTTTTGAACGCGATGGGGGCTACACGCCGCCCGCAGTCACCGCCACCACGGGCCTTGTCAGTTATGTTGGCGATTATGCCGGTGTGACAAACGGCGGGGACCCGAATCCGCAGAACTTGTTGTCGACCACAATCGCAGATCCGGAATTGCAGCCGTTTCAGGCTTTGTTGGTTGACGGGGATGTTTTCCTGAACGCCGATTTCGCCGACGGGTCGGTCGAAGGCAATATCATAAACCGGCGTTTGATCCAAAGTGATGGTACGACAACGGATCTGCCCTCCCTTGTGCTGATTGCATCCGATGTTGACACCAACGGCAATTTCTCAGGCACCGTGGAATATGACATTCTGGACCCATTGGGCGCAACAAACGGGGCATTTACCCAGGTCGGCACCTATGCAGGTCTTTTTGGAGGCCCAGATGCATCTGAGGTGGCGGGCGCTGTGGATCTCACAGAATTTGATGGCGTTGGTGATGCCGTTCTCGGCGAGGATGCCGAAACAGAAAGCGGCGCATTCGTGTTGCAATCCTGTGCGACCGCGGCCGCCAATCCGATCTGTGCGCAGATCCCCTAATGCTCCGGGGTAAAGGGCTCAAGGCGCTGCTGGCGCTTTGGCTATCTCTCACCTCTCCTCTTCACGCGCAGGATAAAGCCGATGCGCTGCATCTTGGGCTTGATCAAGCGCGCCAGGTGGCGATGGCCGCCTTGCAATCAGGCCAGCCCCGCCTTGCCTTTGCCTTGGGCGATGGGTTGCTGGAGGCCAATCCGCAGGATGGCCATGCCCATTACATCCAGGCCCGCGCCCTCGCCCAGCTTCGCGATTTCGACGAAGGGCGCAAACGGGCGGCCAAGGCTTATCGCTTCGCCGACACAGACACGCAACACTTTGAAAGCGCAACACTGGCCGCGCAACTGAGCATCGCCAGCAACCGTATGACCCATTCGCAGGTCTGGCTGCGCCGCGCGTCCCATTTCGCCCCGGATGAAGCCACACGGGGTGAGGCCATCGCCGCCTTCCGTCAAGCCCGCAACCGCAATCCCATCAATGTGCAACTGAGCTTTTCCGTCACGCCATCCGACAACGTCAACAACGGTTCAAATTCGCCGCTCAATATCATCGAAGGCGTGCCCGTGTCGGGCCTTCTGTCGCAAAGCGCGCAAGCCATCAGTGGCTGGACCTCTACGCTGAACATTCAAGGCTCCTACCGCGTGCGGGAAAGCGCCACATCCGAGACACGCATCGTGGCACGCGGCCTGGCCTACCATGTGGAATTCAATGACCCGGTCCGGGGGCTCAGCGCCTCGGATCTGGCCTCTCAACGGCTTGGGCTGGGCGTGGCCCATATCTGGAAGCCGGGGGATCGAGGATTTTGGCGGTTCAATGGTGACGGGGGCCGGGTCTGGTATGGCGGTGAGCCGTCTTATGATTTTGTCACGGGCAGCCTGCAACGGGTGCAAAGGCTCAGCGATCGCTGGCGCTTGTCCTTTGGGGCGGCCGTCGAAGAACAATTTGACGAAAGCCGCTCTGTCCGGGATGCCACCGTTTGGTCCGGCAACCTTGGGCTAACGCATCTCTTCGACAGTGGCAGCACGATCAGCGTCTCGGCGCTCTACCGTGAAACCGTGACCGATTTCTCTCTGCGCGCGTCCAATCAATGGTCTGGTATCCTGCGCTACACCCACGGTAAACAGATCGGCCCGGCTGAGATCAGCGTCAGCGTGGGCCACTCCTCGGTTGATTACTACGCCTACAGCCTCGCCATTCTGGGCACGACCGTCTTTCGAGGCCGCGAAGACAGCTCCTGGTTCGGAGAGGTTTCCGCCACTCTCACATCAGCCAGCTATATGGGCTTTGTGCCGGTCGTATCGGTGCGCACGGAACAGAGCCGTTCCAACATCAGCCGTTTCGACGTGGACCAGACCGGCGTCTCCGTCGGCATACGCTCCGAATTCTAGGCCCCTGCCCTCGACATGCCCGCCCCACGGGTTATCCTTCGTTTAAACGCGACGATCGGAGGCACGCATGGACATCAAATATCTCCACACCATGGTTCGGGTGAAAGATCTGGAGGCATCCATCCGCTTCTTTGAGCTTCTGGGCCTGAAAGAGACCCGCCGCTACGACAATGAAGGCGGGCGGTTTTCCTTGATCTTCATGGCTCCCGAAGGTCAAGAAGAGTGCCCGGTGGAACTGACTTATAACTGGGATGGCGATGACGAACTGCCCTCGGACAGCCGCCATTTCGGCCATCTGGCCTATTCCGTGGGCAACATCTACGACATGTGCCAGCACCTGATGGACAATGGCGTGACCATCAACCGCCCGCCCCGCGACGGGCGCATGGCCTTTGTGCGCAGCCCCGACAACATCTCGGTCGAACTTTTGCAGGCCGGTGACGCGCTCGCCCCGGCGGAGCCCTGGACCAGCATGGACAATATCGGCCATTGGTAAGGGCCGCGCTCTGTCTTTTGGCCCTTCTATGGTCGACGGCCGCGCAGGCGCAGACGTGCCGTCTGGCGTTGGTGTTGGCGATGGATGTGTCTTCGTCCGTTGATGAGGCCGAATATGACCTGCAAAAGACCGGGCTCGCCTCCGCGTTGGATGCGCCTGAGGTGCGTGATGCAATCCTTTTTGGCGGGGATGGCCACGTTGCGCTCGCCGTTTATGAATGGAGCGGGTTCGGCCAGCAGGTGCTTCAGCTTGATTGGCAAATCCTCGACAGTCAGGCGGATATTGATCGCGCCGTGGTGGCACTCGCGCAGATGAAGCGCAGCCATGACGATTTCCCCACCTCAATAGGCCCTGCCCTTGGATACGGCGCGCGGCTTTTGTCCCGCGGCCCGATTTGTGCGCGGCAGGTTATCGACGTCTCCGGAGACGGCGTCAACAATGACCGTTTTGGTCCGGAAGAGGCTTATCGCCATTTCAATCTGGCGGGTGTGACGGTGAATGGGCTGGTGGTGCTGGGCCATGACCCGGAGGTGGCGGATTACTACCTCACGAAAGTGCTGCATGGCCCGCAGGCCTTCATGATCCTTGCAGACGGGTATGAAACCTTCCGCGATGCCATGGCACGCAAACTCTACCGTGAGGTTAGTGACCTTATCCTAGGGCAGATTGAGGCCCCAGATGAGGCGCAAGGCGGATGATCCGCTGCATCCTTGCCCTGACGCTTTTTCTGGCCGCGCCTGCCACTGCGCAGTGTCGTCAGGCGCTGGCACTGGCCTTGGATGTATCGGGGTCCGTTGATGCCACGGAATACCGGCTGCAACTGGACGGTGTCGCCCGCGCGCTGCTGCATCCGGATGTGGAGGCAGCCCTTCTGATGATCCCCAACGCGCCCGTGCGCCTGATGGTGTTTGAATGGAGCACGCGCCACCACCAACGCCAGATCGTGGGTTGGACAGATATCAACAGCACGGGTGACATCAACCGCATCGCAGCCACGCTGCTTGGCACTCAGGCTGCGCCGGTTGAAAACCCCTCAACCGCCATTGGCGAGGCGATGATCTACGGCGCGCGCGAACTCAACGCCCAGCGCGATTGCTGGCAGAAAACCCTCGATATTTCCGGCGACGGCCCGGCCAATCTGGGGCTGCATCCCGATGAGGTACCCGATAAGGCGGTGGGCGATGTGGTGATCAACGGGCTGGTCATCGGCCCGAACAGCCCTGCCAATATCAACAAAAACCGCCACAACCTGAAAACACTGTTTGAATATTATGAGGCCTATGTGCTGCGTGGCGCGGGGGCATTTGTCGAACCTGCTATCGATTTTCAGGATTTCGAAACGGCCATGCGCCGAAAACTGATGCGAGAGCTTCAGCCGCC
>JBCCAJ010000493.1:0-2118 GCA_039814845.1 Pseudomonadota bacterium
TATTGCTGGCCGCCGACGGCCCAGAACAACTCCACCGTGCTGCCCACCTGAGAAACCTGCACCTCGCCCTGATATTTTGAACCATCCGCGTTCATCCCATAGGCGGTGTAAAATCCGCCCACGCGCAACACGCCCCCGCCGCTTTGGGCCGTGGATCGGGTGGCAGACAGTGCGATGATTGGTAAGGCGGCAAAGGCCAGATGGCGGCTGATCATGAAATGAACTCCTCAAAAACAAATCTGCTGCTAGAGTAGCGCGGATTTCACGTATCGCGGAAGACTATTGGTGAGTGGCTGGCCTGCCAAGGTCAATTTGGAATACGACCATCCAGGGCGCGCAACAGGATGTATCGGGCCGCATCGGGCCTGTCGACCGTACCATGGGCCAGCAAAGTCCAGAGGCCATAGACCAGGGCCATCAGTTCCTGCGCCGTGGCGCGGGCCTCGGACCGGTTGAAACCGGCCATCCGTAGGGCATGGATCATATTGCTCATCAGCCGCGCGGCGTTGATCCGTTCCATGCGTCGGAGGGTTGGCTTGTCGGATGCAAGAGCCGACAGCGCAAACCAGGCAGTCACGACATCCTTTGACACCATCTGTGGGCTGACTTGGGCCTCTAGAATGGCGACCAGTCGGGCGCGTGGGGTTTGTGCGCTCTGAAGGCGGGTCAGGGTCTCCGCCGCGAGACGAGAGTAGAGATCACGGTAGACGGCCTCAATCACGCCGTCCTTGTCGTCGAAATAGTGCAGGATCAGCGTGGGCGTCACGCCTGCGTGACGCGCGATGGCCTTGAGGCTGGCCGCGCCCAGGCCTTCGCTGTGAATGCAGGCGATGGTGCCGTCGATCACCTGACGGCGGCGGACTGGTTCCATTCCAACTTTGGGCATAAGACCTCCTGTTTTGCTGAAAATAACCTGTTGTTTGCGCCCTGCCAAGTTTTTCTTGACTGAACGTTCAGTAAAAATAAAATACCTGCATTGCCACCTTGAGAAGGGAAGCCACCCGTGAATGAGCCGCGTTTTCAATGGCCAAACCGTGACCCGGACGAGGCTTACACCCTGCCGTCGCGCTATTTTTACGACCCGGCGATCTTTGAGGCGGAAAAGCAGGCCATTTTCTACCGCAGCTGGCACGTGGCGGGACATCTGGGGGAGGTGTCGCAGCCCGGGCAGTTCATCAAAGTCGATATCTTTGAACAAAGCGTTATCGTCGTGCGCGGGCGCGATGGGGTGCTGCGAGCGTTTCACAATGTCTGCAAGCATCGCGGCAACCGTCTGGTGACGGAACCGCGCGGGAACGTGAGCGCCTTCAAATGTGCCTATCACGCGTGGCTTTACGGGCTTGATGGTGCATTGCGGGGCGCGCCGCGGACCGAACGGATGCCGGGCTTCAAGGGTGAGAATTTCGGTCTAAGCCCGGTGCGGGTGCAGGAATTTGCAGGCTTTGCCTATGTTAATCTGGACAAAGATGCCGAGGATATGGAGCGGCTCTTTCCCGGTGCAGAAGCCTTCCTTCTCGATCTGTGTCCGGACATGGAAGACATGGTTCTGGACAGTGAGGAGGCGGTGATCATCCCCGCCAATTGGAAGGTGATCGTGGACAACGCGATTGAATCCTACCACGTCATGCTGTCCGGCCCGTGCCACAAGGAACTGGCGGATTTCCTTGATTTCGCGAAGGATTTGCCGGTCTGCCGGGGCAATTGGTGGACGCTGGGCGGGCCGATCAAGGAGGGCTTGAATGAGATGTTCGGCGTGCCGCTGAATGATGAGCCCTACCAGACAGAGACCTATATGAACTGGTGGCTGTTTCCGGCGACGTGCCTTTACACGGTGCCTTACACTGATCTGGTGTCGACCTTCCTGATCATCCCCACGGGGCCTGAGGAGACGCGGGTGACGTTTCAGTATTATTCGCCCAAGCGGCCTGAGACGAAGATCACGGCGGCTTGTAAAGAGTGGATGAATGGGGGTCTGGGGCCGGAGGATGTCAAGCTGAACATCACGGTGCAGCAGGGGTTGAAGTCTTTCGGATATGATCAGGGGCGATACATGATTGATGCCGAGCGGAGTTCGGAAAGTGAGCATGCAGTGCATCATTTTCACACGCTGGTGCATGA
>JBCCAJ010000119.1:0-7340 GCA_039814845.1 Pseudomonadota bacterium
ATGGAAGATGCGGAGGTCGTTGTGATCTCTTCTGCCATCAAGCCGGACAATCCCGAACTGGTCGAGGCGCGCCGCATGGGGCTGCCCATTGTGCGGCGGGCGGAGATGCTGGCGGAGCTGATGCGGCTGAAATCCAACGTGGCTGTGGCGGGCACGCATGGGAAGACGACGACCACGACGATGGTGGCCGCCCTTCTGGATCACGGCAAATTCGACCCCACGGTGATCAATGGCGGGATCATTCACGCCTATGGATCGAACGCGCGCGTGGGGCAGGGCGAATGGATGGTGGTGGAGGCTGATGAGAGCGACGGCACCTTTAACCGGTTGCCCGCGACCATTGCGATTGTGACCAATATCGACCCCGAGCATATGGAGCATTGGGGCGACTTTGATGCGCTGCGGCGCGGGTTTGATGAGTTTGTGAGCAATATTCCCTTCTACGGGCTGGCCGTGTGTTGCACCGATCACCCGGAAGTGCAGGCGCTGGTGGGGCGGTTGACGGATCGGCGCGTGGTGAGCTTTGGCTTCAATGCGCAGGCCGATGTGCGGGCGGTGAATTTGCACTACACAGGCGGAGTGGCGCATTTTGACATCGCGCTGCAACCCGATGGGATGGTCATTGAAGGTTGCACTCTGCCGATGCCGGGGGATCACAATGTGTCCAACGCGCTCTCTGCTGTGGCCGTGGCGCGGCACCTTGGCATGCGCGGGGCGGAAATCCGCGAGGCGCTGGCGAATTTTGGTGGGGTGAACCGGCGGTTCACCCGTGTGGGCGAGGTGGATGGTGTTACGATCATCGACGATTATGGCCACCACCCGGTGGAGATTGCCGCCGTGCTGAAAGCCGCGCGGCATGCCAGTGACGGCCGGGTGATCGCGGTGCATCAACCGCACAGGTATACCCGGCTGTCGAGCCTCTTTGATGAGTTTTGCGGCTGTTTCAATGACGCCGATGTGGTGGGCATCGCAGATGTGTTTGCCGCCGGAGAAGATCCCATTGAGGGCGCAAGCCGGGATGATCTAGTGGAGGGGCTCATTCGCCATGGCCACCGCGAGGCGCGTGCCATTGACGATGAGGCGGGCCTTTATGAGCTGGTCCGCGATGTGGCGCGGGCGGGCGACATGGTGGTCTGCCTTGGTGCGGGCACGATCAGCGGCTGGGCAAATGCCCTGCCTGAACGCCTGCGCGGCAAAGGTGCCGCGTGATGGCCGCCCGTTCCATCATTTTGACGCATTGTCTGTCTACACCCGCGACCCCGCATAGCATGGAGATACCTACATGAGTCTGTCTTTGATCCTCGCCTGTCTGTGGGCGCTTGTGGCCAATATTCTGGCGATGCTGCCCAGCCAGGACAATCACTGGCGCAGGGCTTACGCGCTGATCGCGGTGGGCATCCCGATCCTGGGCTATGTGACCTATCAGAACGGGCCCTGGTGGGGGCTGGCTGTTCTGCTTGCCGGGATGAGCGTGCTGCGCTGGCCGGTGATTTATCTCAGCCGCTGGGCCAAAGGGCGTTTGGGGATCGGGTAAGAGATTCCTGCCTCCGGCGGGGATATTTTTAGCAAGAAGAAGCAGCATGCCTTTCTTCTTGCCGTAAATATCCCGGGGGGTCGCCGTTGGTGCGCCATTGGTTCGAGCCCAATGGCGGCGGGCTGGCCCCTATTTGGTCCGGGGGTTGTTCAACGCGCCGCGCTGACGTAGCACATTCTCATGACAGATATGCCTCAACCCCGTGGGAAGCTTTCTCAAAACCGTGATCTTGCGCCGCTGACATGGATGCGTGTTGGTGGGCCAGCCGATTGGTTCTTTATGCCCGCGGATGCGGAGGATTTGGCGGTGTTTTTGAAGGACCTGCCCAGGGATATTTATGTTTTCCCCATGGGGGTGGGCAGCAATTTGATCGTGCGCGATGGGGGCTTGCGTGCCGTGGTGATCCGGCTGGCGCGGGGGTTCAACGGGGTTGAGTTTGACGGCACCCGCGTGATCGCGGGTGCGGCGGCCCTTGATGCCCATGTGGCGATGAAGGCCGCAGATCAGGGGCTTGATCTCACGTTTTTGCGCACGATCCCGGGGTCTATCGGCGGCGCGGTGCGAATGAATGCAGGGTGCTATGGGACCTATACTGCGGATGTCTTCGTCTCTGCGCGCGCGGTGACCCGGGCGGGGGAGGTTGTCACGCTGGGGCCCAAGGATTTGCAATTTCAGTATCGCCAGACGGATCTGCCCGAAGGTCATGTGATCTTTGAGGCCACGTTTGAAGCGCCAAAGGGCGATCCGGACGAACTGCACGCCCGGATGGCGGCACAATTGAAGCGCCGCGATGACACCCAGCCCACCAAGGATCGCAGCGCGGGATCGACCTTTCGCAACCCGGCGGGGTTTTCCTCCACCGGCAAAGCGGATGACGTGCATGACCTAAAGGCCTGGAAGGTGATCGACGATGCAGGCCTGCGTGGCGCGACCATCGGCGGCGCGCAGATGAGCGAAAAGCATTCCAACTTCATGATCAACACAGGTGACGCAACCGCCGCGGACCTCGAAAATTTGGGCGAGGAAGTGCGAAAAAAGGTTTTTCAAGACAGCGGAATAGAGTTACTATGGGAGATTATGCGGGTCGGTGAAAAGGCAGCCGACTAAACACCCGCAAGGCTGAGCAAAACCAAAACAAAATTTCAGCCACGGATAACGAGCAGCCCTTCAGGTCAAGCCAGGGCAAATTTTCAAGCGCCAGGATAGGTGCATAAAAGCGGGTCACGAAGACCCCGGAAATTGAGGCAAACGTGGGACAGGCAGGCGGTTCCCAACATGTTGCGGTCATTATGGGTGGCCTTTCGGCAGAGAACGAAGTGTCTTTGTCGACGGGTCGCGAATGCGCGGAGGCGTTGCGTCAGGCGGGCTTTCGCGTGTCCGAGGTCGTGGCCGGGCGCGATCTGGCGCATCGGTTGACCGCGATGTCCCCTGATGTTGTTTTCAATGCGCTGCACGGGCGGTGGGGCGAAGATGGCTGCGTTCAGGGGATGCTGGAATGGCTGCAGATCCCCTATACCCATTCGGGCGTTCTGAGCTCTGCGTTGGCCATGGATAAACAGGCCACGAAAGATGCCTATGCCCGCGCGGGTCTTCCTGTCGCGGAAAGTCTGATTGTGGAAACCGACCGGGTGCGGCGCGAACATGTGATGGCCCCGCCCTATGTTGTGAAGCCCAACAATGAAGGCTCATCAGTCGGGATTTACCTTGTGCATGAGGCGGCCAATGGTCCGCCCGACCTGTCAGAAGATATGCCCGAGGACGTGATGGTCGAGGCGTTTGTGCCCGGACGGGAATTGACCACATCCGTGCTGGGGGATCGCGCGCTGACGGTCACCGATATCATCACCGAGGGCTGGTATGACTACCAAGCCAAGTATGAAATGGGCGGGTCGCGCCATGTGGTGCCTGCGGTGGTCCCCGGCCCGGTGTTTCAGGCCTGTCTGGATTATGCGCTTAAGGCACATGAGATTTTGGGCTGTCGTGGGTTGTCGCGGACGGATTTTCGCTGGGATGAAGGGAAAGGCCTCGACGGGCTTTTCCTGCTGGAGACAAACACCCAGCCCGGCATGACGCCCACATCGCTGTCGCCTGAACAGGCCGCCGCTGTGGGCATGGATTTCCCTGCGCTTTGCCGGTGGTTGGTGGAGGATGCGTCATGCCACAGGTAGCCAAGCGCCCCGCAAAGACCTGCGATCCGTCGCCGTCCCGCTGGTCCTACCGGTTCCAGCGGTTGATGCTGACGCCCTATTTCCGGCTGGTGCTGCGGGTGGGCGTGCCCTTTGCCTTCACCTTTGGCCTGGCGACGTCGTATTTCGGCAATGAAGAGCGGCAGCAGCAGATCGTGCTGGCCGCGATGGACATCCGCCACCAGATCGAAACCCGGCCCGAGTTTATGGTTGAGCTTTTGGCCATCGAGGGCGCAAGTGACGGCGTGGAGGAAGACATTCGTGAAATCTTCCCCTTCGATTTTCCCACCTCGTCCTTTGATATTGATATCGACCATGTCCATGACATGATCACTGGCCTGCCTGCGGTGCGGTCGGCGGATGTGCGCATCCGCAAAGGCGGCACGATGGAGGTGACGGTGTCTGAGCGTGATCCCGTGGCCGTTTGGCGCACATGGGATGAACTGGCGCTGGTGGACACGGACGGTGTCGCCGTGGCCGAGCTTGCCGCGCGGTCCGACCGGGCCGACCTGCCCGTGATCGCGGGGGAGGGGGGCAATTCCGATGTGCCGGGTGCCATGGCCATTCTGGAGGCCGCCGCACCCTTGGGGGACCGCGTCGTGGGCCTTGTGCGCATGGGCGAACGCCGCTGGGATGTGGTGCTGGACCGCGACCAGCGCATCCTGCTGCCCGAAGAGGGCGCGGTGCGGGCGCTTGAACGCGTGCTGGTGCTGGATCAGACGCAAGACATGTTCGCCCGCGACCTCACAATTGTAGACATGCGGCTGGCCGGGCGGCCGACCGTGAGAATGAACCAACCTGCCGCCGACACCTGGTGGCGGGTGCGCAAACCCATGTTTAGGACCCAACAGTGATGATTGAGCTTTATGACCGACAGCGTGCCATGCGGAACATGCGCAAAGCCGCCATTCAGCGGGGCGTTGTGGCGGTTCTGGATGTGGGAACGTCCAAGATTGCCTGCCTTGTGCTGCGCTTTGATGGGACAGAGCGGCTGAACGATCACGACGGGATCGGGTCTTTGGCGGGCCAAGCCGGGTTCCGCGTGATCGGCGCGGCGACAACGCGGTCTTTGGGGGTTCAATTCGGTGAGATTGCCGCGATGCGCGACACAGAACGCGCGTTCCGAACGGTGATCAATGCTGCGCAGAAGATGGCGCAGGTCCGGGTCGATCATGTGATCGCGTGTTTTTCGGGTGCCTGCCCGCGGTCCTATGGGTTGGCGGGGCAGGTGGAGCTGGAAAGCCCGATGGTGTCTGAACAGGATGTGAGCCGGGTGTTGTCGGCCTGTGACGTGCCGGATTACGGCGAGGGGCGCGATGTTTTGCACGCCCAGCCGGTGAATTTCGCGCTCGATCATCGCTCTGGTCTGTCCGATCCGCGTGGGCAGTTGGGGCAGACCCTGGCCACCGATATGCACATGGTCACCGTCGACAGCGCCGCCGTGCAGAACCTGGCCTATTGCGTGCAGCGCAGTGATCTGGAGCTCGCCGGTATCGCCTCTTCGGCTTACGTGTCGGGCATGTCCGCGCTGGTGGAGGATGAACAGGAACTGGGTGCCGCCTGCATTGACATGGGCGGGGGCAGCACCGGCGTTTCGATCTTCATGAAAAAACACATGATCTATACCGACAGCGTCCGCATGGGCGGGGATCATGTGACGGGCGATATTTCTATGGGTCTGCAAGTGCCCAAGCCCATGGCCGAGCGGATCAAGACATTCTACGGCGGCGTTGAGGCGACAGGCGTCGATGACCGCGACATGATCGATATCGGCGGCGAGACGGGCGATTGGGAACATGACCGCCGCAACGTGAGCCGGGCCGAAGTGATCGGCATCATGCGACCGCGCGTGGAAGAGATTTTGGAGCTGGTGAAGCAGACGCTGGATGGCGCGGGGTTTCAGTATCTGCCCAGCCAGCAGATCGTGCTGACGGGCGGCGCGAGCCAGATCCCGGGCCTTGATATGCTGGCCAGCCGCATTCTGGGGCAGAATGTGCGGCTGGGGCGGCCTTTGCGGGTGCATGGCCTGCCGCAGGCGGCGACGGGGCCGGGTTTTGCCTCGGCCGTGGGCATGTGCCTTCTGGCCGCGAATCCCCAGGATGAATGGTGGGATTTCGAGATTCCCACAGATCGTTACCCGGCTCGGTCGCTGAAGCGCGCCGTGAAATGGTTCAAGGATAACTGGTAACCCCAAGATGTATGAAATTCGGCGAAATACCGCGTATGTGGATAAAAAATCGACCATATTTGGTGGTTTTTCCCGGTTTTTCGCTGATTTTAGGGTGACGAAACGCCCCATCATCGGTAGGATTGTCACAATTTAGGCGGATAAAGCCCGGTTCCACGGGCCAGCAGCAGGCGGAACAGCATATGACATTGAACCTCACCATGGCCGGACAGGAAGAGTTGAAACCACGCATCACCGTGTTCGGTGTGGGTGGCGCGGGCGGCAATGCCGTCAACAACATGATCCAGAAACAGCTCGACGGCGTGGATTTTGTCGTGGCCAACACGGACGCGCAAGCGCTGGCCCAATCGGAGGCCAAGGCGCGCATTCAGCTGGGTGTGAAAGTAACCGAAGGGCTGGGCGCGGGGGCCAAGGCCTCCATCGGTGCGGCGGCTGCGGAAGAAAATATCGAACAGATCGTCGATCATCTGGCGGGGGCGCATATGTGCTTTATCACCGCGGGCATGGGCGGTGGCACAGGCACCGGCGCGGCACCGATTATTGCGCAGGCTGCGCGCGAATTGGGCGTGCTGACCGTGGGTGTGGTGACCAAGCCGTTCCAGTTTGAGGGCGGCAAGCGGATGCGTCAGGCCGAAGAGGGGGTTGAGGCGCTTCAGGCCGTGGTGGACACGCTGATCATCATTCCAAACCAGAACCTGTTCCGTCTGGCCAATGAAAAGACGACGTTCACCGAGGCATTTAGCCTGGCCGATGACGTGCTTTATCAGGGTGTCAAAGGTGTCACCGATCTGATGGTGCGTCCGGGCCTCATCAACCTCGACTTTGCCGATGTGCGGGCCGTGATGGATGAGATGGGTAAGGCCATGATGGGCACGGGCGAAGACAGCGGTGAAGAGCGCGCCATTCAGGCCGCCGAGAAAGCCATCGCCAACCCGCTTCTGGATGAGATTTCGCTGCAGGGTGCCAAGGGCGTGTTGATCAACATTACTGGTGGTCACGACCTGACCTTGTTCGAACTGGATGAGGCCGCAAACCGCATCCGCGAAGAGGTGGATGCCGACGCCAATATCATCGTGGGTTCCACGCTGGATACCTCGATGGATGGTGTCATGCGGGTGAGCGTTGTGGCCACGGGCATCGACGCCATTGCCGAACACAAAGAGATCCCGGTGCCGCGTCGCAGCTTGGCTGAGCCGCTTGTGCCGACGCGGGAGATGGTGGTGGAAGAGCCTGCCGCCGCGCCCGCGCCCGCCGCAGAGCCGGAAGTGGGCGCGATGATGGAAAACGCCGTGGCAGAGGCCGGGGCCCCTGCGCCGAGTGCAGAGCCGGGGCTCTTTGATGCCCAGACCGCCGCAGCACAGGAGCAGATGGAAGACATCTTTGCCCCGGAAGAGCCACCCATGGCAGCCGATGATGGTTTGCCCCCACCGGC
>JBCCAJ010000490.1:0-2148 GCA_039814845.1 Pseudomonadota bacterium
CGGGGCACGTCGGTCCGAATATCAATGTCGCGGCCCAGGGTGGGCAGCATTGGATCACCGGTTTCACTGACACCGACGACAGGGCACGGTTTCGGATTGCGCTGACAAAAGCGCAGAAAGTCGAGCGCGTAGGCCTCCGGCAGGATGGCGAGGTTGCATTGCAGCAATCCCGGTGCCAGCCCAGCCGTGTGGCCAGCATGCTCACCCGCCCGGATATCCCGGCGGATTGCCATGCTTGACCTGTGCGTGTCTTGTGCGTGCAGCAATGAACCATGACCCCCTGAGTCCTTGCCAATACAGCCTTCCACACGGGTCGCATTCATTCAAATTATCATATTTTATCTGTAGTGATACAAATTTTGAAATTATGCGGGATGCGCCATATGCCAGTTCAGCGCCACCTCCCGCGCAATCTCCGCACTGTTTTCAACAAGGAAGCTGCGCGGCTCCGCCAGATAGGACGCTGTGAATTCCAACGGTGGTGGCACGAACCCTGGGTCGAATTCCTCCACCTCGTTTGCGACCAGATGCGGCGCGGCCAAAACGCGCGGATAGGGCCCGACCGCAATACCGGTGGCGATCATCTTCATACTCGCCGACAGCGACGCCGACGAAAACACCCGCGATTTGGGGCCGACACGGCGCGCCAGTTCTGACGTCAGTTCGCGGTAAGGGCGCGTTTGGTTGGAATAAGAAATGATTGGAATTTCCGCCAGATCCACATCGCCGAGGCTGCTGGATTTGTACCAGTGCAATTCAAACTGAGGCAGCGCGACGTTTTTCACGGAGTATTCCGACACGGGCCCCATCAGAAAGGCCAGATCAAGTCGGCGTTCCAAAATCGCCGCCCGCAGATTGAGCGAGATATCAACCGTCAGATCCACATTCACGCGGGGAAATTGTGTGCTGAACGCCTCGATAAAAGATGGCAGCCAGGCCTGCGCGATCGTTTCTGACGCGCCCAGACGAAACAGGCCCTCTGCCTCAGAGGGATTGGCGACGCGCTGCTTGATCTCTTCTTCGACAAAGAGCATCTGCTCAGCATAGCCCAGCAATTGTTGGCCCTTCTTCGTGAGGACCAGATCACCGGGCCCGCGCTCAAACAGCTTGGCCTGTAGCTCCGCTTCCAGATTTGCGATGCGCGTTGAAACAGCAGGTTGCGACAGGTGCAATCGGTCAGAGGCCCTGCGGAACCCGCCAAGGCGGGCGACCCAAAGAAAAGTGCGAAGCTGTTCGAACGTCATACCTATTCAGAACATCTATCAAAACAGACTTCAAATGATAAACGTGTTCTCCGGCCAAAGGGTCCGTCACATCAAACCGCGAATGGTCTCCAAGAGGGCCGTGTTGATCGCCCTTGGGCCGGTTTCCTCGCGGTTCTTGTGCCGCCGCTCACCGGGCAGGCGCACGCCGTCAAGCCCCCGCAGACGGTCAACGAACCCTTCCGCATGGGTTTCCCACCCCTCGCCCGCGATGACGGACGGTGACAGGGCGAGCACCATCTCCCCGCCGCGTGGTGGGCCACCGTCGCCATTGTCGGCCTCGGCCGCTTCAAAGCTGAACCGCTCCCCGGTCA
Source organism: Pseudomonadota bacterium (assembly GCA_039814845.1). GTDB lineage: Bacteria > Pseudomonadota > Alphaproteobacteria > Rhodobacterales > Rhodobacteraceae > Roseovarius. Next base: position 1,577 of record JBCCAJ010000490.1, read on the forward strand.
GACCTGCCGCCAGAAGTTCGACCATCAACGCAATGGCCGATCCTTTATAGCCACCAAAGGGCAGCAGCACGCCACCGCCCGCGATCTTGGCGGGGTCGGTCGTAGGCTGACCATCGGCATCAAGGCCCGTCCCTTCCGGCACCGACTTGCCATCCCGCGCGGCGATCTGGACATCGCCCATCGCCATGGACGCCGTCGCCATGTCATAGCAAAGCGGCGTCGCCCCGGGCCGGGGCCAGGCGAAGGAAATAGGGTTCGTGCCAAACAGCTTTTCCGATGATCCAGCCGGGGCCACAGCGGGCATGTAAGCCGTGCAGGCAATCCCCACGAGGCCACGATCCGCCAGAAACTCCGTCTCCGGCCAAAGCGCTGCGAAATGGTGAATACCGGTGAGAGACAGCGCCGCCGCACCCGTTTCCGCCGCCGCTTCCGCCAAAACGGGCAGGCCCACGGCCTGTGCCAAAGGCGCAAAACACCCGCCCCCATCCACGTGAATGACCGAAGGGGTCCGCCGTGTCACGCGGGGTTCGGCCTTGCCATTCACCTTCCCGCTGCGCAGCGCCTTCACGTAG
>JBCCAJ010000295.1:0-4254 GCA_039814845.1 Pseudomonadota bacterium
ATCCGTGGTGGCGTGTTTCGCGCCCGGGTGATCTGCGACCTCTTCGGGATGGAGGCAGAGCATCTTTTCGCCCTCGCCTCCTTTGCCATGGCCGGGCGCCTTGACCAGCCCGAACTTGATCGTGCCCATGCGCGGGCTCGGCACACCGGCCAGTGCGGCCCAATAGATCTTGCGCGTATCCCGGTGGCGGAACGCAGCGGTCAGCGCGCGGGCCATTTGCGCCGTGCGGGCCATCAACAACACACCGGATGTATCCTTGTCGAGACGATGCACCAGGCGGGGCCCCGCGTCATAGCCAAAGCGCAAAGCCTCCCCCAGACCATCGACATGGCGGCGCTGTTTGGATCCGCCCTGCACCGGTAAGCCGGGGGGTTTGTTGAGCGCTATGATGTGATCGTCGCGATAGATCACTGCGCCACGGATCATCCCCGCGTCTTGATCGGAAATCTTCGGCTTGGCAGGCAGGGACGGCACATCACCTGGGTCCGGCAAGGGCGGCACGCGCACGCTTTGGCCTTCTTCCAACCGCGTCGAAGCCTTCACCCGGCCGCCATCCACGCGCAATTCCCCTTTGCGACACATCTTTTCAATGCGGCCTTGCCCTACATGGGGAAAAAGTCGTCTGAGCCACCGGTCAATCCGTTGATCTGCGTCCTCTTCGGTCACGGTAAGTGTCTGAACACCGGTCATTGCGTTAGACCCCGAGCCACCAGAACGCCAACCACAATCGCCGCAAGCGATAAAGTAACGGAGGCTATCACGTAAGTAACCGCTGCGCCCGTTTCACCCCGTTCGTAAAGCGTGAAGGCGTCCAGCGAAAACGCGGAGAAGGTGGTGAACCCGCCCAGGATACCGGTCATCAGGAACGGCGCAGCCTTCATGCCGCCCTTTTGCGCCAGAACCACCACCAGAACACCCATCAGAAACGATCCAACCACGTTGACGGTCAGCGTCCCCCACGGGTACCCGGGACCCATCAGGCGCATCGCAACTACAGAGGTGAGGTAACGCACTGAGGCACCAATGGCCCCGCCAAGGGCGACTTGAAGAAGGGTACTTAACATGCGTGCGATGTCGCGCGGAGGGCGTAGGTTGTCAAGTTTCTAGCCCTAAGTCCCGGCACGGTTCTCCGCCGCACCTAACTCCCGTCTTCTCCGGACGGCTCCCATTTGACGAAGGTCAGTGCACCGGAATGGCTTCGCATAGTGGGTCGCAAAGAGCCTTCGTCACCTCGTCCATTCCAACGAAGCTTCGGCTCTTGCAGGCTCGGAAACCCAGGCCTTTTTGTCATCGTGAGCGCTCGGTTCACCTGCTTTTCCAACTCACATGGGTCCATACGATGAAGCAGAGCATTGGTCGCGAAGATCAATGTGCCGGCTTTGGCATGGATTGATATCAACGCGTCTGCGTGTTTCGCGATGGCACCAATAATTTCATCATATTCTCCCAACGCATCGGACAGCACTTGATTTTCATGTTTCAAGCCAGCGGTGGCGAGCATGGCTTGGGTTTCTGACGCAGCACTGAACAGCATCATACGATCGATTTCAGTCCACGCCCTCGGGGTTGTTGTGGTGGCACAAATCGCGCCAATGGAATGACCGGCTTCATCCCGGATCGGCAAACCCATGTAACCGACGATCCCACCAGATTTCACAATGCCTCGATCCTTGAGGCCTTCAACGGTTCTTGCATCAGGCAAAGAGACCATCTCATTTCGTTGAGACGTGACAGAACAGATTGTGTCTTTCGCCAGAAGGATCCGATCGGCCACGTTATTGGTGCCAGGCTCAGAGATGCCGAAAGGGAAAAGGCGTTCGTCATTGGCAAGGCTGATATAGACGGAGTCGCATTTCATCTTGGCGCAAAGATCTTCCGCCAGTTTGTCGGCTTTCTCAATCACATCGGGGTGGATTGCGTGGTGCAGATCTGTTGCCATATGCGCGTTACCCTTCCGGTCTGAAAGGCAGCGTTCAGGGATAAATGTCTTCGGGCTTATTCCTTTTACTCGCCAGCTTCCCCAGTCAGCACCGCAAAACAAGCAGCCAGGACACAGAGGCCAGTTACCCAAGAAAGTGATCGCTTTCCGCCGTCCTTAATTCTTAAATTTCTTATTCGCCTTTTAGTTGTTTAATCATCTATAGATCGAATGAATCAACGGCATTGATCGAAAAAATTCATGAGTAAAATTGATATATCGTCACTGGACGTAAAACTATTGCGGATGTTTTTGGCCGTCTTCGAAGAAAAATCAGTGACCCGCGCCGCCGAAAGGTTGGAGTGCAGTCAGTCGGCGGTCAGCCATGGTCTGGATCGCTTGCGGCAATGCATCGGCGATCCGCTTTTTGTGAAGCACGGGCGTAGCATTGCCGCAACGCCAGTAGCGACTTCCATCGTGCCTAAAGTGACGGAGATCCTAATCGCCATCGAGGGTTTGACCCTCCAAGGGGAATACATCCCGGAAGAAGATCGGTCCACCTTCACAATCGCGGCCAACTTGATTGAGCATATGTCGATCCTGTCCCACATTCACCACGATCTCAGGCTCCGGCATCCCGATGTGTCACTGGGGATGGTGGAGCTGGGCGCGCGCACAAACGCATTGCCGTTTCTGGAAAAAGGCATGGCGGATGCGGCCATCACAATCGCCCTTGGTCAACACCCAATGGAGCTTATGGTCGAACGGTTTTATCAGGATGTGGTGGTGTGTTTTTATGACCCTGACCACGTTTCAGCCCCGACCACGCCAGAGGAATACTACGCCGCGCGACATGCTGTTGTAGATTTTGGCGGCAACACAAAAAGCGTGGTCGATGCCGCGCTGGAAAATACTGGAGCGTCCAGGCAGATCCTTCTCCGCGCGGCCAATTCCTATGCTTTGGCAAACTTGGTACGGGGAACTGACTTGTTGATCACCATGCCACGGCGATTGGCCTTTTCGGTGTTCGATGATTTTGCTGTTTGCGCGCCTCCTATCCCGTTGCCAACCCTATCCTATGACCTTGTCTGCCATCGACGCGGGCAGTCTTCCGCCCGACAGGAATGGTTCATGGATGCCATGCGGACAGCGGTGCAGAGTTTCAAAAAGGGTCCCGAGTTATCGCCACCAGTCCGCCGACGTGATGTGTCCGCGCTTTAGGTCTGTTGGTTCGTGATTGTTAGCGTTAAACCCCGGGGCAAATCTGCGGAGACCTGACCATGACCGATGCCAAAACCTTCCTGCGCCACCTCTTTGACCGCGCGGTGGAGGTGGCAGATCCGATGCAGAGTCTGGCGGCCTACCTGCCAGAGCGTCCGGACGGGCGGCTGGTGGTCATCGGCGCCGGCAAGGCCAGCGCGCGGATGGCAGAGGCGGTTGAGGCGATCTACGGTCCTTGCGAGGGGTTGGTCATCACCCGCTATGGCTACGCCCGGCCGTGTCAGGGTATCGAGATCGTGGAAGCTGCGCACCCGGTCCCGGATGAGGCCGGTCTGAAAGCGACGGCGCGAATGCTGCAATTGGTCGAAGGCCTTGGCGAAGGCGATGTGGTGCTGGCGCTGATTTCCGGCGGGGCGTCGGCCTTGTTGGTGCAGCCGGCGGGCGGGATCACATTGGCCGAAAAGCAAGACGTGAACTCTGCCTTGCTGGCCTCGGGCGCACCGATTGGGAAGATGAACGTGGTGCGCAAACATCTAAGCCTCGTAAAAGGCGGCCAATTGGCCGCTGCCGCGCATCCCGCGCGCATGCTGGCGCTCATGATCTCTGACGTGCCGGGTGATGATCCGGCGATGATCGGGTCCGGGCCGACGGTGGGCGATGCCAGCACGCAGGAAGACGTGCACGATATTCTGACAACACACGGCATTGAGGTGCCTGCCTCGGTGGTGGAGGTTCTGGACAGCCCGCGACGGGTGGTGCTGCCGGATGACCCGAAGCTGTCGAATGTAGAAAATGTCATCTACGCCGCCCCTTCCCAATCCCTGCAAGCCGCTGCAGACATGGCAAAGGCGGAGGGCATCGAGGCCCGTATTTTGGGCGACGCCCTTGAAGGAGAAGCGCGCGATGTGGCGCGCGAACAGGCACAAACGGCGGTTGCCTTGCAGGCGTCTTTGCCGCCCGGTGCCACGCCCGTTGTGTTGTTGTCGGGCGGCGAATTGACTGTCACGCGCCAGGGAGATGGCATCGGCGGCCCGAACGCGGAATATGCGCTGGCATTGGCGATTGCGCTGAATGGCGCAGACGGGATCCACGCCATCGCCTGTGACACAGATGGC
>JBCCAJ010000291.1:0-4321 GCA_039814845.1 Pseudomonadota bacterium
GGTGCAGGTGGTCCGCGCCGCGACAAAGAGGAGAGGACCATGAAGGTCAAGAACTCGCTGCGTTCGCTGAAGAACCGGCATCGCGACTGCCGCGTGGTGCGCCGTAAGGGCCGCGTCTACGTGATCAACAAAACCCAGCGCCGGTTTAAAGCCCGTCAGGGTTGAGCCTAATCTGGTAAGAATTTGAAGAACCCCTGCCGTGCGCGGGGGTTTTTCTTTTGGGGCTGATCAACGTCGTTTTACACCTGCATTTGCGACCACGGATTTGAGCAGTTCTGCGATCATCTGACGTTGGTCACTGGTGAATGTTGGCGTGGCGATCTCGGGTTCTTCCCCATCAAGATCGGTGGTGTCAAAGAGCGCGTCATCTTCGGGGAAAAACCGCGCGCGCAGGGCCTCATTTTCGTCCTCGAACTTCGCCAGCACGATGCGCGCCTCGAAATGGCTCATGGCGCGGCCTTTGAAACGGGGCAGGTCGGCCACGGGCATGGACCGGAACACCGTACGCGCATCCAGCCCCGGCGTGCGGGCCACGATCTGCATCAGATCCAGCATGTCGATATGGGGTGTGGGATTGGCGACCTCATCTGAGGGCAGCTTGTCGTCTGTATCAATATCCAAGCCCAACAACCCCATGAAATCGCGGATCACATCGCCCTTTGGGAAGCGCGCAGGTTCAAAACGGCGGAAAAGGAAGTCTGCATCGGGGAAGGCATCCTCCCATGTCTTCACGATGCGCCCATATTCGCCCTGCGCCATTCCAAACTTCGCCAAGTAATTATCGAAACCGGGCGCGACCTTTCCAGTCTTCATCTTCTGTTTGTAGTTGCTTTCCAGATAGCGATCTTGCCGACGGAAATAGGCAATGATCTTGGTGTCGAAGTCTTCCTCCATCGCGATGACATCGCGCAGCAAGGCCGGATCGCCGCCTGTGAACATTTCCGAGCTGATGACCATCGTTTCTGCGGGGCTGGATGCGATGCGGGTCTTGAGCGCGTCCCCAATCTCCGTCGCATCACGCACCACGCGCCCGCGCAGGGCGATGCCCAGATCGTTGTAAGAGGCGCGCGCCCGGCGGACGAGAAAATCAATGCCCTTAGAGCTGAGATACTTGTTGCGCTGCCGCGAATAGCGCTGCACGGCGGTGGAGCCTGTCTTGGGCGTGCCGATATGGATCCAAAGCTGTCGCATCAGGCGGCCCGGGCGTTTGTCACGCTTGCGTACATTTCAAAATCGCGGGCAAAGGCGCGTTCCACATTCCGTTTGTCCTCAGCCGATAGCGCATCGCGATGTGCCCGGCTGGAGGATCTGTGGCCAAGGTGTTCACGCGTGTCGAGGATTGTCACGCTGTGGCCCTTGGGCCCGAACAGCGTGTCGATGATATGCGCGCGGGCGCTTTCCATATCCTCCACCCGGCCGATGAAGTCATAGGTCAGCTGATCAAAGCTGATCTCCATGTGTTGCGGTCGCCAATGGCGATCCACAAGGCGGGCGCGGTCGTCTTGCGCGATGATGTCGAGGAAGGCGGGCAGGGTGATCTCTGTCTGCAGATCCTGGCCCAACGCGGCGTTCAGATCGCGGCGGTGGCGTGTGTCACCCTGCAGCTTGTCAGACCACGCCGACACCGTCCGGCTGAGCGGTTCGCGGATGATGGTGAAGCGATAGCATTCGCCCGAAAGCGCCTCCTCCACGGAGGTCAGATCAAGCGATTTGGCCCCCGCGCGCAGGTAATCGGGCGGTAGGTTGTGCACGCCATCCATGCTGATTTCCAACGTATGATCCGAGGACAGCGCATGATGCATCTGCGTGATCAGCAGCGTCAGCACGTTGGTGCAGGCGGCCTTATGGTTCTTCATGTACATGAAGTGCGGCCCGCCATAGGGCTTGGCGGGCAGGTGCACATTCTGCAGCAGGTGGCGGCGCGACTGGTAGTTCGGCAGTATTTCTTGCAGCTTACCCATCGGTTTTCGCCGCCTCTGCTTCTGCGATGCGTTCCGCCTTGCTACGGGTTTTCACGCCCGGGTGGCTGTAAACCATATCGATGAACTCGCCCCAATCGGCGCGGGCCTTGATGTCTTCGATCTTGGCGCGGTGCCACGCGACACCTTGGTCATGCAGCTCTTTCAGAACCGGATCCGAGAGCAGCTTCGCGCGCGCATCCAACATGCCGGGGACAAGCCGCATCATGGCGTGATCGCGCTGCATATTAGTGTTCATCGCGTCGAAATAATCGCGGCCCTGGTCGAGGCGCACGTGGTTGGTGCGCCCCCTATCGCGTTTGACCAGAAAGCTGTCACAGCTGCGAATGGCATAGTGATGCATGCGGGCAAATGCGTGGGAAAACCCCGCCCAGCATCGCCAACCAACCTTTTCCCCGTCAAATTCCTGCCCGCCCGCATCGCGCCAGGTGATATGGGCGTAAGGGTGTTCCGGGTCTGGGGCCTTATCCGGGTCCACATTGGGGCGGTGCACGCCCATGCGGTGGAAGGCGCCGTTGTTTCGAAAAAGCGTCTTGAGGCCGGCGCCGCGGTAATTGGTGAAGCCGTCTTCGGGGGCGGCGTGGAAAAACTGCTCCATCACCGGCACGTCTTCATAATGCCGCCGAAACCCATTGCCGAAGAGCTTCCAACAGACAGAGATCGCATCCGCTGGCCCGCTGGCATTCACCAAATCGGGCAGGGTGGTGCCTTCTCTCAGGTTCAGAAACTCATCACAATCACAGCAGATAACCCAATCCGCGGTTTTGAAGCGCTCATGTTTCGTGGCCCCGCGCAACGCGTGTCGCTGGGGAGAGACGGGTTTTTCCTTGCGCCCCATAGGCCGGTCGTTGTTGTCCACATGGCTGGCGATCCCAAGCTCTTCCAGCCGTCGCGCGATGTCATCCGTGCCGTCATCGCAATCGTTGGTGTAGACGAGGAAACTGTCATAACCGATGGCCTGATTATGGGCGACCCATTCGAGCATGAAGGGCGCCTCGTTCTTCATCGTGGTGACGGCGAGGTATGTCTCTTTCTTCGCCATCTACGCCACCAATCCCAATTTTTGGGCAATCTCGGGCAGGTCGGCCACCACCTCCGCCCGCGCCACATCGAGGCGCTTGCGATGCCACTTGAGGCTTTCTTCGTGCAAGTCGCGCAGCTTCGGGACGCGCGTTTTCAAATCCTCAATCGCGGCGCGTAGGGCGGGCACATGGCGTTGGATGCTCACATTCTCCACATGGTTGGCGTTGAACGTCTCAAAGTAAGAAAAATCAATGCGGTCCTGATCGGCGCTATTGGCTGTGCCGCGATAGCGCTTCATTAAAAACGCTTCGGAGCTTTTGATCATGTAATGGTTCATGCTCACCAGCGCGTCGCCATAGCTGCCCTCAAAAGACCGCCACCCTTGGGTGATGTACTGCGCGGGCATCTCTTCGCCCGACCCGTTGACCCATTTCAGGGGCACGGTGCCGTTGCGAAAACGCGGTGCGTATTTGGGGCGGTGCACGCCCAGACGACGCACGCCGCGTGGGCGGAACATGGTCTTGAAGCCGGTGTAGCGCTGAATGCGATTGACGCCGGGCGGGGCTGATCGTGTGAACTGGGCGATGATGGGTTCATCTTCGAACTGTGTGACGCCGCCATTGCCGAACACGCGCCAAGTCGCGACAATCGCATGGGCATCACGCGCGCCCCGCGCTTTCAAATCGGCAAAAAGCGCACTCAACGTGCCATCGCCCGCGTGAATGTTCATAAACTCATCGGCATCGGCCACGAGGATCCAATCCGACGCCTTGACCTCCTCCATGTTCCAAAAACGCTGATAGGCGCGGTTTTGAGGGTCCTCGGGTTCGCCTTTGATATGTAAGGAGTTTTCCAGATGCGTGATCTCGCCCGCGTCGTCCAGCGCATCGAGGATCTCCCGCGTCAAATCCTGGCTGTCATTAGAGGCAATGAACAGCCGCTCAAAGCCGATCAGTTTGTAATAACTGATCCACTCCAGCAGATAAGGGCCTTCATCCTTGACCGTGCCCACAAGTGTACAGCTGGGGGTGCTGTCCATCGTCGCCTCATGCTCTTTTTTTGCCAGTTGTGTAGCAGAGAGCCCGCCACCCGCCTAGTCCTTACCCGAAAGCCGTGTGCGATTGGTGAAAGCGCGTGTCTGTGATGACGGTTGGACTTGAGTATTTTGGAAAGATGAAGTGGCGGTCGCTCCCCTGCGGCTTCATCTATTGTTGATCCCCTTTGTGGCAAACCTTGCGAGGTTTTGGGGTTTGGGATACTTTTCCGCAAAAGATAAAAACGAGGCAGGACAGATGGCGGAGCTTCCCCCCGTTGGCGCA
>JBCCAJ010000243.1:0-4901 GCA_039814845.1 Pseudomonadota bacterium
ACCGGTCCCGCCTCATCGTGCAGCTTTTGGGATCGATCAGCCGGTCGGCTTTCGGCGCCAATGGGTTTCCCGGCTTCGTGGCCGATCAGATCGACCTCAACATCATCGCCTATATCGAGCGCTGACGCCCGGCGTCACGCTCAGGACTTGAGTATTTCCGGCAAGATGAAACAGGGGATGGTCTTCACCTTGCCCAAGATACTCTCAGGCTAAAGCAGCTCTCATGCAGGAAATCACTAAACACCCGTCGCCAGCCATGCCATAGCTGGGTCATGGGTCTGGTTATTTCCTTCGCCGCGCTATTCCTGGCGGTCATCCTGATGCAGCTTTCCTCTGGCGGGGTGGGCCCGCTTGATGCGCTGTCGGGGCTGGTCCTTGATTTTTCCACCACGCAGATCGGCCTGCTTGGGTCGGCGCATTTCCTTGGCTTCTTCATCGGGTGCTGGTGGGCACCGCGGCTTTTGGGCACTGTGGGACACGCGCGCGCCTTTGCGGCTTTCACCGCGGCGGGGACCATCGGGCTGATGGCGCATATGCTGGTGGTCGATCCGTGGGCCTGGGCAGGGATGCGCGTGGCCTCTGGCGTGTGCGTTGCGGGCTGCTACACAGTGATCGAAGCCTGGCTAAACGCGAAAATCACCAATGAAACGCGCGGACGGGCCATGGGGGTCTACCGGGTCACGGACATGGGCGCGCAGCTCATCGCGCAGATGATGATCTCGGTGCTCGAGCCCGCCTCATACGTGTCCTACAACATCCTCGCCATGTTCTGCTGCGCCTCGCTTTTGCCCCTCGTGCTGACAAAACGTCGCCAGCCCGAAACACCCGCCTCGCCCCGGTTGCGACCCTCCGTTGCGTTTCGCGCCTCCCCTCTGGCGGCCATGGGGGTCATCGTGGCCTCGCTTTCAGGTGCAACCTTCCGCATGGTCGGGCCGCTTTATGGGGATCGCGTGGGGCTGGCCGTGGATCAGATCGCCTATTTTCTGGCCGCCTTCATTCTGGGCGGTGCATTGGCCCAGATCCCCGCCGGTTGGCTGGCCGACAAGTATGACCGCCGCCATGTGATGATCGGGCTTTCCATTGCGGCCATCACATGTTGCCTCGTCACGGCCAGCCTACAGGGTCTGAGCGCAAATGGCGTCATGCTGACGGCGTTTTTCTTTGGGCTGACATCCTTTCCGATCTATTCCGTCGCCGCCGCCCATGCCAATGACTTCGCCAAACCGGAACAACGGGTGGAACTGGCCGCAGCACTCATGTTCTTCTTCGCTGTGGGTGCGATCGCTGCACCGCTGGTGGCCTCCAGCCTGATTGAACGCTACGGCCCTTCGGCCATGTTCCTCATGATCGCCGCTGCTCATGCAGCCCTGATCCTGTTTGGCTTCCTGCGCATGCTGGCGCGCCCGACCATGGGCGAAAAGACGCGCTATGTCTGGCTGCCACGCACGTCATTCACCATAGGTCGCCTTACACGATACGAGGATGACAAAGACCCCTAAGCTACTTTTGGCTGAAAATATCCCCGCCGGAGGCAGGAAATCTCAGGCAGAACAGCTCGCCCCGCCGAGGACGCAAAATTTCGCGCAATGGGGATGGTTGAGGCTCACAGGCTTTTCCGCCTCTTCCAACGTCGCGCCCATTTCGAACTGTTCATCGTAGGGCAGCAGCGTGCAGGCCAACACGGCGGGTTTGTCAGCGCCCTTGCGTTTGACCACCATGCGCGATGACGCGCACATCACGTCGTTGGGGGATTTGTTCAAAATGCCCCAGCAGGCGGTCGTGATCTCGGGCACTTCAACGGTTTCGTCCATCTCCGGAAACAGCACGGTCGCGCCGGGATTGAACGCGTCAATCTCAAACCCGTGGCGGTCATAAAGCGCCTGATAGCCCGCGCGCGATTCCGCATCGCTTTCGCCCCAGATGCTGCGGCCCGCGACGGTCATCTGCACACCGTTGTCGCGCAACCAGCACATGCCTTCGATCATGCGGTCAAAACTGCCCTTGCCGCGCTCCTTGTCATGGTTTTCGGGGTTCCAGTGATCGACGGAAATCCGCAGCGTCAGCTTTTTTCCAAAGGCGGCATTCAGTTCCACAACGCCATCCATCATCTTTTGGCGCATCATCGGCCGCATGGCGTTGGTCAGGATCAGCACGTTATATCCGCGCTCAAGAGGCGCGCGGGCCATGCCGATCATCTGGGGGTTCATGAACGGCTCCCCACCCGTGAACGCGATCTCTCTCAGGTTCCATTGCCTGTCGTCCAACTGGTCAAGGTAATCTTCCACCTCCGCCTGAGTTATATAGACAAGCCGGTCATTGGTGGGGGAGCTTTCGATATAGCAGTTCAGGCATTCGATGTTGCACAGCGTACCGGTGTTGAACCAAAGCGTCTCTGGCCGCGACAGCGCCACATGGGCGCGGCGTTCGCCTTTGGCAGTCACTTTGGGGTCAACGAATTTGCCCGCATTCGCTGTAACCGCTGACACATCTTTCATGGGCACGCCCGAATTTGATTGCTTTCCGTCTGTAACCTGCTTTTTTTGAAGCAAATTGCAATCGCCTTTCGCTGACAGGTTCGTGATATGCGCCATGTGTTGCGCCGCATGTCACGCGCCCTGACAGATGATCGGCCCCATTGAGGCACGGCACCCATGGTCTCACGCGTTATCCCTGTTGATCCGTTCGATCTGGTCATTTTTGGCGGCACCGGCGATCTGGCGCGGCGCAAGATTTTGCCGGGGCTGTTTCGCCGTTTCTGTTCGGGCCAGATCGAAGGCGATGTGCGCATCATCGGGGCTGCCCGCGCGGACATGGATACCGAAGGCTACCGGGAGTTCACCGACGCCGCGATTGAGGAATTCAACGAAGGGCGCGAGTGTGAGCACGGGGAAGATGAAGTTGCCCCGCGCAAGGCGTTTTTGGAAAAGCTGCACTACGTCAAATTGGATGCGCTTGGTGAGGAAGGCTGGCCCGCGCTGAAAGAGCTGACGCGCCCCGGACGGATACGCGCCTATTATTTCTCCGTGGCCCCGCGCCTGTTTGGCCCGTTGGCCGACCGGTTGCAGACCCACGGGATGGTCGATGATCAGGCCCGGATCGTGGTGGAAAAACCCTTTGGCCGCGATCTGGAAACGGCGCGAGAGCTCAACCGCGCGTTGGCCGCGCATTTTACGGAAGAACAGATTTACCGCATTGATCACTATTTGGGCAAAGAAACCGTGCAGAACCTGATGGCGATCCGGTTCGGCAATATGCTCTTTGAGCCGCTCTGGAACAGCCAATATGTCGACCACATCCAGATCACCGTGGCCGAGGAAGTGGGGATTGGCACGCGCGGGGATTACTACGACCGCGCCGGCGCGATGCGGGACATGATGCAAAACCACCTGATGCAGCTATTGTGCCTCATCGCGATGGAGCCGCCCGCGAAGTTCGATCCCGACGCGGTGCGCGATGAAAAGCTGAAGGTCATTCGCGCGCTTGATCCTGTTGGGGCCGATGACGTGGTGCGCGGGCAATATGAAGGCGATGGGGAGCGGCCGGGGTATATCAATCAGGTGGGCAATCGCGATTCCGAAACTGAAAGCTTTGTGGCCCTGCGCGCGCGTGTCAGCAATTGGCGCTGGGCGGGCACGCCGTTTTACCTGCGCACGGGCAAGCGGTTGCGCGAACGGGCCAGTGAGATTGCCGTCGTGTTCAAAGACGCCCCCCATTCGATCTTTACCGAAGACAGTGGGCGACATTCCAACATTCTAACGATCAAGCTGCAACCCAATGAAGGAATTGAGCTGGGCGTGACGATCAAGGAACCCGGCCCCGGCGGCATGCGTTTGGTGGATGTGCCGCTTGATATGACCTTTGCAGACGCCTTGGGGCCGGAAGACGCCGATTTTCCGGACGCCTATGAACGCCTGATCATGGATGTGATCCGGGGCAATCAGACCCTCTTTATGCGGGGTGATGAGGTGGAGGCCGCCTGGGCCTGGACGGATGCGGTGATCAAAGGCTGGGAAGATCGCGGTGAACCGCCTCTCAGCTACGTCACGGGCAGTTCGGGACCCGATGACGCGCTGATGCTGATGCATCGTGATGGGCGCCGCTGGCGGGAGATCAAGGCATGAGGTTTCACGACTACCCCGACCGGGACATGCTGACACTGCGATTGGCGGACCAACTGGCCTCTGATCTGCGGCAGGCGCTGGAGATGAAAGAGAGCGTGCTGTTCGTGGTGCCCGGTGGCACGACACCGGGGCCCGTGTTTGACACGATCAGTGCCGTCGATCTGGATTGGTCCCGCGTGCGCGTCTGCCTGAGCGATGAACGCTGGGTGCCAGGGGATCACCCGCGTTCGAACACCGCATTGGTTCGGGAAAGACTGCTGACCGGCCGGGCGGAGGCAGCGAGGATGGTGCCACTTTACCTGGAGGGCGCCGCGCCTGAGGAGGCCGTCAGCAAACTGACCCTGGCGCTTGAGCCGGAACTGCCCATTGATGTGTGCCTGTTGGGCATGGGCGCGGATTTGCATACGGCCTCTCTCTTTCCCGGTACGCCGGGGCTGGCGGCGGGTTTGGGGCCAGATGCCTCGCTTCTGTCGGTGCAAAGGCCTGATGGCCAGCCTGAGCCACGCATCACACTTTCTGCGCCCGCCTTGCGAGAAGCGGTCGCGCTGCATGTGGTGATCACCGGCGATGAAAAGCGCGCCGCGCTGGAGCGGGCACAGGGCTTGCCGCCCGAGGATGCGCCCATTGGCGCGCTATTGGACCGGGCTGAGGTGCATTGGGCGGAATAGAATAACGACCGGAGGGGGGGGGGGGGCCCCCCCCCCCCCCCGCGGGAGGTGGAAGAAAAAAACATGAATAAAGCCCGGGGGGGGGGGCGGGGAGGAAGTGAATGTGGATGAC
>JBCCAJ010000186.1:0-5816 GCA_039814845.1 Pseudomonadota bacterium
GATCTGGGGGCCGAGGTGGCGATCAACTACCGGGAAGAGGATTTTGTGTCCGTTCTGAAGGGGGAAGGTGGGGCGGATCTGATTCTGGATATGGTGGGCGGTGAGTATATGCCGCGCAATGTGAAGGCGCTGGCGAATGACGGGCGGCTGGTGAACATTGCGTTCCTGGGCGGGCCGAAAGTGGAATTGAACTTCGCCGTGGTAATGATGAAGCGGTTGACCCTGACGGGGTCGACCCTGCGGCCCCAGAGTGATCTGGCAAAGGCGGAGATTGCGGATGCGTTGCGCGCGCAGGTTTGGCCGCTGTTGGAAGCCGGGAAAGTCGCGCCGGTGATGGACAGTGAATATCCGTTGGCCGAGGCCGCAGGCGCCCATGCCCATATGGAAGCGGGCGGACATATCGGCAAGATTGTCTTGAAAGTCGGCTGAATGGGCGGCGCGGTGCTGTTCTGTTTGCTTTTGGCCGGGGTCAGTGTGGTGCTGTCCATCTGGGCCATCGCGCGTGACACGCCGTTGGAGTGGCGCTTTGCAGTGCCCGAGCCTGTGGTGCCTGAGGGCGCACCCGTGTTTGAGACTGTTTTGGATTACACGCCCGAGAGTGGGCAGGCCCATTCACCCGGGATTGTGGTGGAAGAGGGCGGTTTTCGCATTTTGTGGTTCGAAGGCTCGGCAGAGGCGCAGGCGGATGTGGATGTCTTGGAGACGCGATTTAAGCGCTTGGATGGGGTTTGGCAGCAGACACAGACCGGGCCGAATTTAACCCGCGCGAGGTTGAGCGCTGCGATGGAGCCCGCCCAGATCGTGGTGACGCTGGGCAATACGATTGAGAACGAGGCCCGTGCAGGCGGTCTTTGGGCGACGGTGGCCTCGGTCGGGGGGTGGGCCATGGCGTCGGTTGTGGATGTGGCGGGTGATGGGCCTGCGCGGCGTCTGGATCTGTCGCCGATATTGGGGCGGTCCAATCTGGTGAAATCGCCCATGGTGGCGTTTGCGGATGGGTCCATGGGGTTGCCTGCTTATTTTGAGATGGGATCGACGTTTGGATTGCTGGCCCGGTTTGACGCGGATGGCCGCGTGCGGGATACGCGGCGGATAGGGGGCTGGGGCAAACCCATTCAGCCGATGATCGTGCCGCTCTCAGAGACCCGCGCGGTGGCGTTTTTGCGGGATTTTGAGCAGAGCAAGAAGTTGTTGGTCAGCCGGACGGAAGATGGGGGCCAAAGCTGGTCGCCTGTTGAGCCGAGGGATGAGTTTAATCCAAGCTCGCCTGTTGCAGCTCTGGGTTTGGGCGGGGGCCGGATCCTTATCGCGATGAACGATCTGGCGGAGGCGCCGGATATGCTGCGACTGGTGTTGAGTGAGGATGAAGGGGACAGCTGGCAGGAGCTGAGGCGCTTTGAAAAGGCGGGCGCGCTGCGCTATCCGATGCTGCGGCGGCTTGGGTCGGGTGAGATTGTCCTGAGCTATTCCAAGGGCACCAAAAAGGGTGTCGTGGCGCATGTGTTCAACCAAGCTTGGGTGGAGGCGTCATGAAGCAGGTGGGCAGCTCGCTTGCGCTCGCGTTGTTGGTGGCGTGGGTGGTGCAGGGGATGGCGCTGGTGGCGCTCGCTCCGCTCGCGGCCACTGGCTTGGGGGCCGCCGCTGGCGCGGCGGCGGTGACGCTGTCGCGCAGTGTCGTTGTTGGCGGCGCTGTCGCGCTTCTTTCTCCGTTCGGGGTGATGTTGCCCTCGCTGGCGCTCGGGGGTCTATTGGCGCGGTTGGGGGTAGATTTGCCGGGGTTTTCGGCGTGGGAACTGGTCGTGTTTTTGGCAGGCTACACGGTGTTTTTGTGCTCGGCATTTGGGGTGTTGCGGGTGGATCTCTATCGCTGGGGCTATGCGCCGGTGCCTGTTGCGGGGATGGTTTTGGCGGTGTGTCTCTACGCGACGCTGACTGGAAACTGGGTGCTGGCGTTGTTGGCGGTGGTCAGTCAGGTCTTCTGGGTGATGCGTTGGGGCAGCAGTAATTGGTTTGACTATGTGCTGCATGTTCTGTTGTGGCCTGCGGTGCTGGTTGCGCTTTTGGCATCGCTTTTTTAGGTATTTCTGACAAGAAAGAAGTGCTTTACGGCTTCTTTCTTGTCAGAAATACCTCCGCCGGAGGCAGTGAATCTTTTCGCCTAGTCTATCGGGTCAAACAGCGCGTCGGTCAGCGTGCAATCGTGGATCACGTCGCGACCGCAGGGGACGGGGTCTAGGGATTTGGAGAGGCAGAGGCGGGCCTCTTGGATGCGGCCGGAGCGGCAGGTGATGGTGAGCATATCGGGCTCCCATCCAGTGTTGGCTTTGAGGAAGGCTTCTTCCACCACGGACGCGGGGAGTTTTACCGGTTTGGTGAGTTTGCGGAAAACCTCAGGGCGGTTAACGGAGGCGTAGGCTTCGC
Organism: Pseudomonadota bacterium; assembly: GCA_039814845.1. GTDB lineage: Bacteria > Pseudomonadota > Alphaproteobacteria > Rhodobacterales > Rhodobacteraceae > Roseovarius. The sequence goes on from JBCCAJ010000186.1 coordinate 2,422, forward strand.
GAGAGAGGGCATAGTAGTCAGGCGCGGACAGCCCGGTGCAGGTGCCGTGTTTTTTCCATTGGTACCAAGCCAGCCCTGAGGTGCCCATAATGTCTGCCATGTCGCGGGTCATGCTGCGGGAGGGGTTGCGTTCCACGCTTGGGCAATGTGCGGGCCAACCGCGGTGGTATTGGGGCCAGAGACCGTGGAGGACCCAGCCGTGGTTGGCCTGAGGACCGCATTGTTCTGACCCGCGCGCGTCGCCTTCCAGGGCGCACCACGTGGGGGACCAGCTGAGGGCGAGGACATAGTAGTCGAATTCGCCCGGTTTTTCGCCGTCGGCAGAGGCGATTGAGGTGCTGAGGCCCATGAATATTGCCCAGATCCAGCGCATGATTGGCCCTTTCTTTTTCTCGTTCGCCCCACTATATGCGTCTCAAGTTCCCCCACAACGGAAACCCGCCCCACCCCGGGCAAGCCATTTCAGGCAACGGGGACGATGTGTTTGAAGGAGACGTAGCTCATGTCAAAACCGCTTATGGCCAAGGCCACCGCCGTCTGGCTGGTGGACAACACCACCATCAGTTTCAAGCAGATCGCCGATTTCGCGGGCCTGCATGAGTTGGAAGTGCAGGGCATCGCCGACGGGGATGTGGCCACGGGTGTCAAAGGGTTTGACCCCATCGCCAACAACCAGTTGACCCAGGAAGAGATTGACACCGCGCAGGACAATCCGCTGCATAAGCTGAAACTGAAATACAACGCGGCCGCGCAGGGCGAAGAAAAGCGCCGCGGCCCGCGCTATACGCCGCTGTCCAAACGTCAGGACCGGCCCAATGCGATCTTGTGGTTGGTGAAGTTCCACCCCGAACTGGCCGACAGCCAGATTTCCAAACTGGTGGGTACGACGAAGCCGACGATCACCACGATCCGGGAACGGACGCATTGGAATATCTCCAACATGCAACCCGTCGACCCTGTGGCTTTGGGGTTGTGCAAGCAGACCGAACTGGATGCGGCGGTGCAGAAGGCGGCCGCGAAAAAGGCTAAGGACGGTGAGGCCATGAGCGATGATGAGCGTCGCAAGTTGCTCAGCACCGAACAGAGCCTGTCGATGGACGCCGAGCCGCGCATGCCCACGGCGATCGAGGGGCTGGAAACGTTCAGCCTTGGTGGGGATGAGGATGCATCCGATGATCAGCCGATTGAGAGGGCGGATGCGGACAGCTTCTTCAATCTGCCGGACAGTTCGGATGATGATGAGGATGACGACAAGGCGTGATCTGACATCTGAGAACGGACAGAGCGGCGTTGTCTGGGCCCGGTCTGGCGATCCTGACTTCTGATCAGCAGTGCTTCATCCATCCGGTCCCGGAGAATACTCGAGCGACAGCCTGCAATTGCCAGTTTGCCAGGCCGTCGGGCCAAAGGCGCGCCACTTATAGCTGGTACACCAATGGTGTGACGTGGGGTCCTTCTCTGATCGATTTCAAGCGATCGCCCGTCCCTTGCCGGGAACGTATGCGCAGCATGCGTGAGAGGGGGCAGCGGACGAAGGCGTGGCGGGCTTGCGTCTTCGAATCCGCGCCGGGCGGCGGGGCCAATTTTTTTTCTAAAAAAATTGCCACCAGCGTTGGCGACGAAGTTTTTGAAAAACTTCGCTACGTGGGAACTCAAGGGCGCGGGTTGGCTTGGAAGAAGGCCCACATCACGGACATTGTGTCGAGGTCGCGGTTGATCTTTTGACCGTCTGGGGGTTGGACGGCGTCCAGACGGGGCACGTCGTGGCCGCCACCGATCACTTTGTAGCTGAGCACGGTTCCGTCGCGTGTGCAGCCGGTCCAGGTCATTTCTTCCACCAGGCTGCCGTCCTCAGGGTCTAGATTTTCAAGCATTTGGCGGGTTTGCCCGGTGCAGCCGTGCAGGGTGCGAAAATGGTCTGTCACTTCGGGCACGGAAACCTCACGGCCAGAGGCGAAAATCCAGCCGTCATAGGGCAGCACTCGGTCGTCTGTGCCGTGGACATGCATCAGGGCAGGGGGCAGGGCTGGGGTGCAATCGTCGAGATGTGCGGCGAAGGCAGTGCCGATCAGGGGGGCGGCGGCGGCGAAGGGCGTCCGGGAAAGGCAGATCATGCGATAGGTCATGATTGCGCCTTCCGAGATGCCGGTGAGGTAGATCGCGGAGGGGTCGGCGGTACCGGTCTCTACGAGGTTGGCAATCAGCGATAGAATGAAGCCTTCGTCATCAATCGGGGTGCCATCGTCTTTGCTGGCATGGACCAGCCCGTCAAAGAGCGACCACTGACCGCGATAGGCGGCAGGGTAGAGAGTGACAAAGCCATGCTTGGCACCCATGGCTTGTAGATCGGTCCAGGCCAGGCGTTCGGGCGTGTCGCGCAAGGCCTCCGCCTGGGGCGGGCGGCGGTATCCATGGAGCGCGACAACCAAGGGGGCGGGCGCGGATTTGTCGGGGCGGGCGTCCTCTAGCCACACCATGCGGTCGAGGCCGTCATGGCGGATGATCTGTGCCTCTGCCATCGCTGAAGCGCCCCAAAGAGCAAAGCAAATGGCCAAGCTGGTAAGGAAAACTCTGCCCATGATGTGCGCCCAAACCTTTTGTCGACCGTGCTCTCGTGATGGTTACAATCGCGCAACGGTTTCAGCAGATCACCACAAAAGCGCCGGGTAAACCGTTAAATTCTTGCAAAATTTTCTGTTTCGAGTAAGGCTGAGTGAAATTCGGGCGAAAAGACCCGGTATCAGAGGCGTGATCGGAGAGGCAGGTCACATGACATTTTTGAAGCTTTGGAAGGCCGTTTTGGCCTTGGTATTGGTGCTTTTTGTTCCCTTTGAACAGGAGGCCAACGCGCAGAATTTGCAGGTCGTGCGAGAGGGCACGTCGCGCAGTCTGAATATCGTGATGAACCAGGCGGTGGTCGTGGAAAGCGATACACCTTTTGCGGAACTCAGCATCGCGAACCCGGCGATTGCGGATTTGTCGACACTGTCGGATCGGACCATTTATGTGCTGGGCAAATCGCCGGGGCGGACGACGCTGACATTGCTGGATGCCTCTGGCCGGCTCATTACCAACGTGGATGTGCGGGTGAGTGCGGATGTGTCCGAGTTCAAGGAACGTCTGCGTCAGATCCTGCCAAATGAAAAGATCGAGGTGCGGACGGCCAATGACGGGATCGTCCTGTCGGGCACGGTCACGTCCACCGTCAAGATGGATCGCGCGATTGAGCTGGCGCAGCGCTATGCACCTGAACGCGTGTCGAACCTGATGAATGTGTCGGGCAATCAGCAGGTGATGCTGAAAGTGCGGTTTGCAGAAATGCAGCGCACGGTGGCCAAGCAGCTGAGTTCGTCGATCGGGATTTCAAACACAGGCGGTAGTGTTGGTATCGTGAC
>JBCCAJ010000422.1:0-2888 GCA_039814845.1 Pseudomonadota bacterium
ATCCGCGACTTCGGCGTCTCCATAGGCTGGCAAATGCACATCGAAGACGTGGGCGGTACAGCACTCGCCGACACCGCCGCCATTCACCTGGCCAGCTCCACGCCAGAGGCCAACCGCCTCGCCTCCTGGCTCTGCCACTATCACCTTTCCGACGACCCCGTCCCCGGCCAAGGCGCGCGCAACCAATCTGGCTCCGCCACCCCGCCCAGCCTCCCCGGCCTTGGCGTCACCCCAGACCCCGAAACACTCGGCGACCCCGCCGCGATCTATGAGGCCTGACATGCCCTTTCTTTTTGCCACAAATATCCTGGGGGAGCGCGAGGGGGCAAAGCCCCTTCGCATAAAGTGCGAGCGCGAGGGGGCAAAGCCCTCTCGCATGTGGTGGGGGAGCATCGGAACCTTTTGGTTTCGATGTGGGGGGCAGACAGCACCCTCCGCCCTTACGGCAAACCGCACCGACCCAATACCGACGCAATACCGACGTCATACCGACGTTCAAAATCACCCTCACATCAGCACTCCGAAGACACGATGAAGATCACAAAAATCACCCTCTGGCACGTCCCCCTCACCAGCCACGCCACCTACTACATGGCAGGCGGCAAGACCTGCGCCACCGTCACCACCTGCGTCGTGGCGATAGACACCGACGCGGGGCTGCGCGGCTGGGGAGAGGTCTGCCCCATCCCCCACTACCTGCCCGCCTACGCCCACGGCGTCGGGCCCGCGCTGGAAGAAATGGCCCCTGTCCTGATCGGCGCCGACCCCATCGGCCCAGAGGCCCTGATCGACAAACTCAACCGTCACCTGCTGGACCATCGCTACGCCAAATCCGCGCTCGATACCGCGCTCTGGGATCTCACCGCGCAGGCCGCAAACCTGCCGCTCTACGCTTTGGTGGGTGGTCGCCAACAACAAGACATGCCGCTCTACCACTCCATCACCTGCGTGGCCCCCGATGAGATGGCGCGCATGGCCAAGGACGCCCAAGATAAGGGCATGAAACAGTTCCAGGTCAAACTGGGTGCCGACGATGACTGGACCGCAGATGTCGAACGCCTCGCGAAGGTGCGCGAAACCGTCGGCCCCGGCCCGCTGGTCTATGGTGACTGGAACGCAGGCTCCACCCAATTGGAGGCCACGCGCGTGGGCCGAGCCGTCGCCCATCTCGACATCATGTTAGAGCAACCCTGCGAGACCATCGCCCAATGCGCCGCCGTGCAAGCCGCCTGCGGTTTGCCCATGAAGCTTGACGAAAACGCCCATGACACGGCCACGCTTCTGGAAGGCCATGACCGCCGCTGCATGGATGCGGTCGCGCTCAAACTGTCAAAGTTCGGCGGCCTCTCCACCATGCGTCAAGCCCGTGATCTTTGCCTCTATCTCGGCACGCGCATGTGCGTCGAAGACACCTGGGGCGGCGCCATCACCACCGCCGCCGTGCTGCACTTGGCCGCTGCGACCCCGGCGCGTGCGATCCTGAACTGCTGCGATCTGGCCGACTATGTGGGCCCGGCGCTTGCAGATGATATACCCCAACGAAACAACGGCCGTATCGCCCCACCCGAGGGGATCGGCCTCGGCATCACTGTCAACGAAGACGTGCTCGGCACGCCGCACCTCATTCTCGATTAAGGGAGACACCCAATGGAAAAGATCGGTACCCAAGCAGAGTGGCTGGAACGGGCCAAAGCTGTCCTGCCCGGCGGCGGTTTTGGCAATTTCGACCCCAGCGTGTTCATCGCCCGCGGTAAAGGCTCCCGCGTATGGGACCACGACGGCAATGAATATATCGACTACCTCATCGGCTCCGGGCCCATGCTTCTGGGCCACAGCCACCCTGAGGTCATGGAGGTCGTGTTCGAACAGCTTCCCTTGGGCCAGACCTTCTTTGCCAATAACACGGTCGCCGTGGAACTGGCCGAAGAGATCTGCCGCGCGGTGCCATGCGCAGACCAACTCCGCTACGTCTCTTCCGGTGGCGAGGCCGACATGTATGCCATCCGCGCCGCCCGCGCCTTTACCGGGCGCGACAAGATCGTGAAATTCGAAGGCGGCTATCACGGCATGTCGGCTGAGGCGCAGATGTCGCTCGCGCCGTCACGCATGGTGAACTTCCCCCAGGCCGTTCCGGACAGCGCTGGCATCCCGCAATCCGTCGCCGACGAAATGCTCATCGCGCCCTTCAACGATTTCGACTACATCCGCTCGCTTTTGGCCGAGTATGGCGATCAGGTCGCCGGCATGATCGTCGAACCCTTGCAGCGCATCATCCCACCTCTGCCCGGCTTCCTGCAGCTTCTGCGCGAAGAGGCCGACAAATACGGCATCGTCCTGATCTTCGACGAGGTGGTCACCGGCTTCCGCTTCGCCTATGGCGGCGCGCAGGAACTTTACGGCGTGACCCCCGATCTAACCACCTTGGGCAAAGTCATCGGCGGCGGCTTCCCCCTTGCCGCAACCGTGGGCCGCAAAGACATCATGGACCACTTCGACAAAGCGGTGGTCGGGGCCGACAAATGGCTCATGCAACTGGGCACGCTGTCGGGCAACCCCGTAGCCGCCGCCGCCGGGCTCAAATCGCTGGAGATCCTGCACCGCGATGGTCAGTATGCCAGATTGCGCGCGATGGGCGAACGCCTGATGGCCTCCGTGTCCTCGGCGCTTGATGCCCAAAACATCCCCCATCGCGTTGTCGGCGACCCGACGCTCTTCGAACTGGTTTTTACCGACACCGACGTGCGCGACTACCGCAACGTGCTGCAATCCAACACAGCCGCAGCTGCAGGTTTCAACGCCACACTACGCGACCACGGCCTCTTCAAATCCCCGGGCAAAACCTATCCCAGCCTGACCCTGTCCGAGGAGGATCTCTCCCAAACTGAGGC
>JBCCAJ010000410.1:0-3039 GCA_039814845.1 Pseudomonadota bacterium
CCGCGATTGCGCCTCGGTCACGCGGGCCTCGGCTTCTGTCACGCGAGCTTCGGCCTCAGGCACGCGGGCCTCTGCCTCTGGCAAACGGGCCACGGCTTCTGCCAGCCCGGCTTTGGCTTCGGCAAGTAAGGAATTGCGCACACCGGGGTCCAGTTCGCAAATCAGCTGACCCTGTTCCACGAAAGACCCTTTGCGCAGCGGGTCAGAAACAACCTGGCCGGTGGTTTCGGCCTTTAATTCAACCTCGCGGTGGGCCTCTGTCTGACCGCGCACCTGCACCGCTTGATCCAGCACACGCGCCACGGAATTCACGGTCACAACACGGACCAGACCGGGGGTGTTATCTGCCGCCACTGCCGCGGCTTCATCCGCCGCCTGACCCTCTGCCCCGTCGGCCGTCAGAGCATCGCGTTGGAACACCAAAACGTAGATCAAAACCGTGACCACAATGGCCGCAAGGATCGGAAACAAACGCATTCGGAAACTCTCTGTTCGACGCGATCAAAACTGTTTTAGGGGATGGTCGCCGCTCTTGCCACCTTGTCACAGCGGTTTACGCCCTACTGTCAAGTTTTAATTACGCCTCCATCTGGCAGAATGCAAGGCCAGCAAGGCGCCCACGGCCCCTTGGCACCGCGACGTCAAACCGCTAAGAGGGCGTCAGATTTTCAGGGTAGCAAGGCTGGGTTAAGCGGGCATGAGCGACACCGACAGTTTCATCGAAGAGGTGACCGAAGAGGTCCGCCGCGACAAGCTTTACAAGATGGTGCGCCGCTATGGCTGGATCGCTGTTTTGCTGGTTGTTTTGCTGGTCGGTGGGGCCACGTGGTTCGAACTCCGAAAGGCCGCCGAACGCGAGGATGCAGAGAATTTCGGCGATGCCATTCTGCAGGCATTGAGTGCTGAAGAGCGCAGTGAGCGGGCTGACGCCTTGTCGACATTAGAGGCCCCCACCCCCAGTGCAGACGCCATGCTGCACCTTCTGACCGCAGCAGAGTTGGGCGCAGAAAACCCCGCCGAGGCCGTTGAAAACCTCCTGACGCTTTCTGACAGGACAGACATCCCGCAGATCTACCGGTCACTGGCCGTCCTGAAGGCCGTCATGATCCCCGGGTCGGGTCTTGACCCGTCTGATCGCCGCACGCGGCTGGAAGATCTGGCCCTGACGGGCGGCATGATGCGCCTTTTGGCGGGGGAACAACTGGCCATGCTTGAGATTGAAGAAGGCATGCCCGAGGCGGCGATTTCACGCCTGCAAGACCTTTATGTGGATGCCGAAAGCTCCCAGGGCTTGCGCGAACGCGCGCGGGGCGTGATTGTGGCGTTGGGCGGCGACGTGCCGGAATAGGACAATACTGTAACAGCCTGCAAAAGGCGCGAGCGAGCAGTTTGAGGAGCCAAGATCGTGGACATGATCGCGAAAAACACCAAAAAGAAGCCGATTTTTCTGGCGCTTGGCCTGATGGGCGTCATGCTCGCCTCCGCCTGTGAAAAGAAAGAGGTGGTCCTGACAGGCGAACGCGAAGGGGTGCGGGCCATCCTGGAAGACGGCGCAACGGATTCGCTTGCGTCTACGCAGCAACCGGACGCAGCCCCGCCACTCAACCTGCCTGCAACCCGTGCAAACACGTCCTGGACACAATCTATCGCCACGCCGCAGACGCGCACCTCGCACCCGGCGCTGGGGTCTGCCCCCTCGCTCATGTGGACGGTGGACATTGGCGAAGGCGACGGGCGGCGCAACCGTATCACTGCCGACCCCATCGTGTCGGGCGGGCGCATCTACACGCTGGACGCCACCGCGCGGGTCACCGCTGTTTCCACCGCTGGTGAGGTGATCTGGACCCGCGATCTGACGCCCACCAATGACAACAGGAGCGACGGCAGCGGCGGCGGCATGGCTTTCAGCAATGGCGTGCTTTTCGTGTCGTCTGGGTTTGGCCGTCTGACCGCGCTGAATGCCAGCAACGGTCAGGAAGTGTGGCAGCAGAATCTGCGCACCACCGGCACAGGTAGCCCCACCGTGTTTGGCGATCTGGTTTATCTGGTTTCGGGTGATGAAGTTGGCTGGGCGATCGATGCCAAAAATGGTCGCGTGCGCTGGCAATTGTCGGGCACGCCCAACAATAACAACGTGTTAGGCGCACCTGCGCCTGCAGTGTCCGGCAAGTATGTCGTCTTTGCCTTCGGATCCGGTGAGGTGCAGGGGGCCTTCCGTCAAGGTGGTCTGCAACGCTGGAACGCGCAGGTGGCAGGCAGCCGCACAGGGTTTTCCACCGCAAGCGTGGCCGACATCACCTCAGATCCGGTGATCGATGGCGGCCGCATCTATGTAGGCAGCCATTCAGGCCGTACCGTGGCGCTGAACCTGGCAAACGGTGAACGGATCTGGACGGCGCCGGATGGTCCGCTGAACCCGGTTTGGCCTGCGGGCGATTCCATTTTCATGATCTCTGACCGCAACGAGCTTCTGCGCCTCTCTGCCCGCGATGGTAGCCGGCTTTGGGGTAAACCCTTGCCGCTTTTCACCTCTTCCAAGCCCCGGCGGCAGAACAAGATATTCGCGCACCATGGCCCGATCGTGGCCGGCGGGCGGTTGATCGTGGTGTCCAATGACGGGCAAATGCGCACATTCAATCCGCAAAACGGCCAATTGCTGAGCGAACGGCCCTTGCCCGCTGGTGCCACCACGAACCCTGTCGTGGCGGGCAACACGCTTTACATCGTGTCGACCAAGGGCCAGTTGATGGCTTTCCGCTGACGTAAAACTGCGCTACATGCGCCGCTATTCGCTGCGGAGCTTCCGATGTCCTTTTCCCTCGCCATTGTGGGGCGGCCCAATGTGGGCAAATCCACGCTGTTCAATCGCCTTGTGGGCAAACGTCTGGCCTTGGTCGATGATCAGCCGGGCGTGACCCGTGATCTGCGTGAGGGCGAGGCACGTCTTGGCGATCTGCGCTTTACCGTGATTGACACCGCAGGGCTGGAGGAGGTGACCGATCAGTCACTGGAAGGCCGCATGCGGCGGCTGACGGAACG
>JBCCAJ010000022.1:0-13707 GCA_039814845.1 Pseudomonadota bacterium
CCCAGCTGAATGTGCTGCGCGCCCAGCGCCACGGCGCGCAGACCCGACCCACAGACCTGATTGAGCCCCCAGGCCGAGCTTTCCACCGGCAGACCGGCATTCACATGCGCCTGACGGGCGGGGTTCTGACCCTGAGCGGCCGTCAGCACCTGGCCCATGATGGTCTCAGACACCTCGGCCTTATCAACGCCCGCGCGCGCAACCACAGCCTCCAACACCGCCGCGCCAAGATCATGGGCCGGCGTGCTCGCAAAAGAGCCGCTAAACGACCCAACAGCCGTACGCGCAGCTGAGGCAATTACTACATTCGTCATATTTGATTGTCCTGTGCATAGTTGCGGGCCTTCGACATCTTGCCGATCCCGGGGTTGAATGAATTGGTGGGGTCGCAGGCGCGGTAATGCGCGGCGAGGTGCTCTTTGGCCTGATAGAGGTGCCCGACATTGTGCTCGGCGGGGTATTCCGCGCAGCGCTGATCCAGAATCTCCAACATCTTTTTCTTGATGGCCTTGGGGTCGGCACCCTTTTTGACAATGTAATCCTGATGCATGACGTGGCACATCAGGTGCCCGTAATAGACCTTGCCGACCAATTGGTCGGTGATCTCTTCAGGCAGTTCTTCGAACCAGTCGCGATCGTTGCGGCGAAGCGCGATATCAAGGGCAAGGATTTCCTCGACCTCACCCGCATGCACATGGCCATAGCGCACGGCAGCCCCCGCAGCGGCGAAACGATGCAGCCCGGCAAGTTTTGCCTCCCGCACAGTGCAAGCGACAAAATCCGCATCTCGGCCCTTGAGCAAAGCGGGCAGATAGGCCCCGGCCTCTTCAATCCCACCGTCATGCATTTTCAGGATCAGGTGATGTTCAAACCGGTCGCGGTAGTCGTGCAGGAATTTCGGCAGATGGTTCGGCCAGATGCGAGAGGCCAGTTGCATGAATTTGTCCGTAAAGCCCCGCGTTAGCGCCATCTTGTTGAGCGTCGCATCCACCTTGCCTTTGAGGGCAAAGACCATGGGCAGGCGATCCGTGCCCAGTTTGTCGATCATCACCAACGTGTCCTTGCCGTATTTCGCCGCGATGTCGAAACATTCGCGATGCATGTATTCAGCAGACACCGGCAGCGTTTCAAAATCCTTCAGGATATGGCGGCGTAACTCGGTTAGGTCGGCAGGATCATTGGTGCCGATGTAGAATACCTTTTCCCGGTCATAGATCGGGAAGGTATCCAACCGCACCGCGAAAACCATCAGCTTGCCCGCGCATCCTGACACCTCATAAAGAAGCCGTTCGTCATTGTTGTAGCGGGACGGCGTATCGGCATCACAGTCGCGCAGGATCGTGGTGTAATCCGGGTCAGAGGCGTTTTTGCCCTCCGGCGTCGACGCATTTTCATCAAAATCGCCATTTTGCAACCGGGTCAGGATCTCTTCGGGTGCATCGCCCAAATCCAACCCGAGGTGATTGACGAGCTTGAGATCGCCATTGCCCGTGATCTGCGCATAAAGCGCAAGCTCGGTATAGCTGGGGCCGCGTTCACAGAGCGATCCGCCGGAGTTGTTGCACACCCCGCCCGTGATCGACGCCCCGATGCTCGACGATCCGATGACGGAATGCGGCGTGCGGTTCAGTGGGCGCAGCTGCTTTTCCAACTCAAAGAGCGTGGCACCCGGAAAGCTGAGCGCCTGTTTTCCGCCTTGCAGTAGGTGCAGACCGGTCAGGCGGCTCACGTTGATGAGCACCACATCGCGGTCATACTGGCCTTTGGGCGTGGACCCTTCCGTGAGGCCGGTGTTGGAGGCCTGAACGACAATAATGACATCTGCTTTCACGCAGGCTTGCAAGACCTGCCATTGTTCCAGAAGCGTGCCGGGGCGCACCACGCAAAGCGCGGGCCCTTCGCCAGACCGGAACCCCTTGCGAAACCGTTCTGTGGCGCGCGCGCCTGTGAAAATATGGCGGGGTCCGACGATCTGGCGGAAATGGTCTATCAGGGCTTCGGGTGTCATTCTGCAGCGAGCCTCGTCTGGGGCGTGTCATGCAGATCCTTGGATCGCAAGTTCGCGCGGCTCAGTTGGTCGATGCGCGTCACGCCCATCAGCTTCATGTCTCGTTCAATTTCAGACCGCATCAGACCCAGCGCGCGTTCCACGCCTGCCTGTCCGGCCGCCGCCAGCGGGTAAAGGTAGTGCCGCCCCACGCCCACGGCCTTTGCGCCGATGGATAGCGCCTTCAGCACGTGGGTGCCGCGTTGCACGCCGCTGTCCATCATCACATCCACGCGGTCGCCCACGGCGTCTACGATTTCTGCTAACTGATCAAAGGGTGTGCGCGAGCCATCGAGCTGGCGGCCACCGTGGTTGGACAACACAATTCCGGTGCAGCCGATATCCACTGCGTGGCGGGCATCCTCCACCGTCATGATTCCCTTGAGGCAGAACTGACCGCCCCAATCGGCGACCATCTCAGCGACATCATCCCAGTTCATGGAGGGATCCAGCATTTCGGTGAAGTAGTTGCCGATGGAACTTGCCCCGCCGCCCAAATCCACATGATCGTCCAGTTGCGGCAGGCGGAAACGTTCATGGGTGACATAGTTGATCCCCCACATGGGCTTCATGGCAAATTGCATCATCCCGCCCAGCGTCAGCCGGAAGGGAATGGAAAACCCGGTGCGCAGATCCCGTTCGCGGTTGCCGCCAGTGATGCTGTCAACGGTGAGCATCATGACTTCGACACCTGCGTCCTTAGCGCGGTCCATCATGGCTTTGTTGAGGCCACGATCCTTGTGGAAGTAGAATTGGTAAACCTGCGGGTTCTTGTGTTTCTCGCGCAGCTCTTCAAGCGACACGGTGCCAAGAGAGCTGACGCCAAACATGGTGCTGTATTTCTCTGCCGCCGCCGCGACCGCGCGTTCGCCTTGATGGTGAAACAACCGCTGCAACGCGGTAGGTGAACAGTAAACCGGCATTTCCAGCTTCTGCCCCATCACCGTGACGGACATATCCACGTCCTTCACCCCGGTCAGAACAGACGGCAGCAGATCCACGTGATCGAAGGCATCCGAATTGGCCCTGAGCGTCACCTCATCATCGGCACCGCCGTCGATGTAGTTGAAGATCGGCCCCGGCAGACGGCGCTTGGCCAGCCGTCGGAAGTCATGGAAGTTATGGCAATCCGTGAGGCGCATCTTAGTATGCCACGCTTGGCAGCCAGGTGGCGAGCGCCGGCCAGTAGAAAACCAGGAACAGGCCCAGAAGCTGCAGCAGCACGAAGGGGATGATGCCGCGATAGATGTGCATCAGCTTGATCTCCGGCGGGCAAACACCCTTGAGGTAGAAGAGGGCAAAGCCCACAGGCGGTGTCAGGAAGCTGGTCTGCAGCGTCACGGCCACCAGGATCACGAACCAGATCAGGGCGGGTTCATCCACCACTCCGAAACCCGGGATATCGATGCCCAGCGCATTCACGATGGGGCGCATCAGGGGCAGCACGATCAGCGTGATTTCGATCCAGTCGAGCACGAAGCCCAGCAGGAAGACGATGAAGAGAATGAAGAAGATCGTGCCATTCGCACCCAACCCCGTGGACAGGATCACATGTTCAATCAGTTCATCCCCGCCCAGTTCCCGCAGCACGTAGCTGAAGACCGTGGCCCCAAGGAAAATCGCGAAGATATAGGCGGTGGTGTTGAACGTCGACACGCACACGTTCCACAGCTTGGTCAGGTTCAGTTTGCGATAGCCCAGCGCCAGCAAGGTGGCACCCAGCGCCCCGATGCCGGAGGCTTCCGTGGGCGTGGTAAGACCCGCAAAGATAGACCCCAGAACAGCAAGGATCAGCGCGAGCGTTGGCAGCACTGCGACCATCACGCCCTTCACCGCATCCCAATCAGGCCGCGTCGCCCCTTCCGGCACCGGGGCCGCATCGCGTTTGATCTGTGCGATCACGAAGATGTAGCCAAGGTAGAGCACACCCAGGATCACACCGGGGAAGACGGCCGCCATGAAGAGGTCACCCACCGACAGGGCCATCTGGTCGGCCATGATCACCAGCATGATCGACGGCGGGATCAGAATGCCGAGCGTGCCGGATGCACTCACCACACCGGCGGCAAGCGTCGGCTGATATTTCTGCTGCATCATCGCAGGCAGCGACAGCACACCCAATAGCACCACGGATGCACCGATAATACCGGTGGAGGCCGCAAGGATAATCCCGATGAGGGTCACCGTGATGGCCAAGCCACCCCGCACCGTACCGAAAAGACGCTGCATTGAGGTCATCAACCGCTCTGCCACACCACTTTCATCCAGCATCAGCCCCATGAAGATGAACATAGGCAGGGCCACCAGAACCGCGTTGGACATGGTCGCATAAACCCGGTTCACAACCGCGCCCAGCGTTAGGTAGTCGAGCCCTGTAAAGGTGCTTTCCAGCCCGGTCCAAAGCATCAGGTCATTGTCGAAAAGAAAGGCCAGCCCGCAATAGGCGACCCCCACACCCGCCAGCACCCAGGCCACCGGGAACCCGGTGAAGAGCAGGCCGATGAAGCTGAGGAACATCGCGATGACCAGCTTCTCTTCGGTGGTTTCCACCAAGAAGGTCAGCGCCACCATGACAGCGGCAAAGATCGCCAGCACAAGCACAACGCGGCGCAGGCCCAAGCCTTCGTGTTCGTCCTTGGGCGCAACCCAAAGCGCGTGGGCGTCATGGATCAGACGCGCCATTGCGGCCAATGCCAGAAGAACGAAACTGATCGGAATGACCGCCTTGAAGGCCCAGCGCGCAGGCAGGCCCGTTGGGCTGTCGGAACTCTCATTCACGCGGAAGCTGTCGTAGAAGTAATCATAGCCCTGATCGATCATCAAATAGATGAAGGGCACCAGGAGGGTCAGAATGCCCAGAACCTCAACCAAGCGCTGCGTGCGGCGAGACAGGTTCATGTGCAGCACGTCCACCCGTACGTGGCTGTCAGTGACCAACGCGTAGGAAATGCCGATCATTGTGACCAGCCCGTAGAAATGCCACTGAATCTCATCCAGCTTGGGGTAATTCTGATTGAACAGATACCGCAACGCGACCTGAGAAAAGATTGCGGTCATCAGCAAGACGTTTGCCCACATGACCACGTGGCCGACAGCCTTCACGCCCTTGTCGATCCCGACCGCAAGAGGAAACTTATCAGTCTCCTTGCGCTCAAGGATGTTTTCGTATGTCTCAATCGGGTCGTTGGTGGGATGTGTGTCTGCGGGCATTTCGGGGCCTCAACGGAGCTAAGGGGATGCCGGGGCGACGCGCATGGGGCCGCGGCGGCGAAAAATCCTGGGAAAGGAGACCGGGATGATGGGAGGATCACCCCGGTCCGAGGTGGGCGGCGCGCTTGGGAACACGACGGCGCGCCGCACAGAGAGGTAGGCTCTAGTTCTTCTTCACACCGACGGCGACGTAGCCACCATCACGGGGAAGAAAGGCGTTCGACTTCCAAATGTCATAGCCTGCGCGGAACTCATTGAGGTCAGCGAGCACACGCGCGAAGTATTCATCCTTCGCAGCCTCTTCTGCGGCCACTTCGGACCATGTGGACCTGAACACTTCCAGCATCTCAGGCGACCACTGCATCATCGTGACACCGTTGTTTTCCACATTGTCGATCAGCGCCTCATGCTGGATCGCTTCCCCTTCGGCAAAGCTGTCCGCCATGGAGGCTTTGCAGGCCGTTTCAATAATTGCGCGGTGCTGATCGGAGGCGTCGTTCCAGACGTCCTTGTTCACAAGCAGTTCAAACACGGTCGCCTGCTGATGCCAGCCGGGGAAATAGTTGAACTTCACCAGTTTGTGGAAGCCAAGCCGCGCGTCGATGGCGGGCATGGAAAACTCCGTCGCGTCGATCGCGCCCTTTTCCAGTGCCGGGAAAATCTCACCACCCGGCAGCAGCGATGTGGCCACACCTAGTTTCTGCATGACTTTGCCGCCCAGACCGAAAAAACGCATCTTCAGGCCTTCAAGGTCTTCGACGCCAGCGATTTCCTTGGCAAACCAGCCTGAGGTTTCCGGCGCGATCACAGCACACGGGATGACCTTCACGTTATAGCCGGCCTGATCATACATCTCTTGGTACAGGTCCATGCCGTTGCCGTAATAGAGCCACGCCATGTATTCGCCCGCCTCGGGGCCAAAAGGCACAGCAGAGAAGAGCGGTGCTGCCGGGATCTTCCCCGCCCAGTAACCAGCGGTCGTGTAACCAGAGTTGATCTTGCCCGACGAGACGGCATCAAGGATCTCAAACGGCGGGACCAGCTTGCCCGGCTCATAAACCTTCATCTTGAGCGTGCCGCCAGACATCAAGTGCATCTGTTCAGCCACCCGCGGAATGGGGGAGCCGAGCCCCGGCAGGGCCGTCGAGAAGGCAATCGGTGTTTTCAAAAGCAGCTTGTCAGCGGCAACAGCCGGGGCTGCGATCAGCGAGGCGGCAATGGCCAGGCTCATAAGTGTCTTTTTCATTGGGTTCTCCTCCAAAGACGTTTTGGTCCTGATGTGGTCACCGCATGCGACCACATTCTGACCATTGGTTTATTTATTTTACCACTTATACCAATGGACAATTAAAATAACCAGTGTGTGCTGAGGTGTTTGGTTCTCCTCCCAGCGCTTGCCCCCATTCATGGGCTTTCTGGCCGGCTTAATTCTTTGATTCAGATCAAGCCGGACCGAAAAGGTAAGAAATCATTAGGAATTTTCCCAAACTCACTCTTGATCTGGCAGTCACAGAGGTTATCTTTATTTACCAAGGGAGGCGGATTGGTACGAATCACAGGATAACTCAGATGCCCACCAGCACACCGTTTGAACCCGTCGGCCACGAATCAGTCGCAGATGCGGCCACGTCCCAGATCGAGGACTTGATCGCCTCAGGCGTCTTGCGTCAGGGCGCGAAACTGCCCTCAGAGCGGGAGCTGGCTGACATGTTGGGCATCTCGCGACCCAAACTGCGCGAAGCTTTGCAAAAACTGGAAGAGCGCGGGCTCGTTACGACCAAGCATGGGGAAGGCACCTTCGTGTCCGCCTTGACGGGTCAAGCCATGCTGCCCGCCCTGTTGGCGCTCTATGGCCGCCATGAACCGGCTTTCTTTGATTATCTTGAATATCGCCGCGAACAGGAATGCTTTGCCGCAAGCTTGGCTGCTGAACGCGCCACCAAAGCCGACAAGGCGCGGATCAGCGACATCCTCGCGACGATGGAAAAGGCATGGGCGGAGGGCGACGCGGACACCTCCCGCGAAACCGACTATGCGCTACATACGGCGATAGTGGACGCCAGCCAGAACGCCACAATGATCCACATGATGGCGTCAGTCTTTGAACTGACCCGTCAAAGCGTCTTCTACAACCGCGATTTTCTGAAGACGATCGACGGGTCGGGTAAAATGCTGCTGGATCAGCACATTGCACTGGGTCAGGCGATCATAAGCGGGGATGCGCAGGCCGCGCGGGTCGCAGCTGCAGAACATATGGACTTTGTGGAGCGGTCTTTCCGACTTGGGCTGGAGCAGGAGCGCCGCGAAAGCCTTGCAGAGAAGCGCCGTCTTTTATCAGGCTGAACGCCACCACGCCCATCTCGCAAGACGCGTATAGATCGCATTTTTCCGACAATTTTGATCACGCACACCAATTGATGGTACGTTCTGGGAATCGCGGCCAAGTCATAGATGCGCAAAAAATGGTCACACAACCTGTGGGTGAAGGTCGGCGAGTTATCCTGCGAATAGACGCGCTCAAGCCTTGGCGGGTGACGCGTTGGGCCCTGTTTTTGGCCATGTGCACGCAGCTGGCGCACTTGGGGCGGCGTGGGACCGTCTCCGAAAATCATCCGAATGCAAAGACTTAAGGCGGCAATGGCACTAATGATCGACGCATTTTAAGCGGCGATTTGGACCATGTTTACCCCCGCGAACTTGCCGCGTTTGCCATAAAAATAACGCTCAAACCACCGCAATTAGTGACATTCGAGATACAATGCGCGTCCTTTTTACCAAGAAGGCCGATTGCCCATTTAACCTTGGCGCGTTCTGCCTGATTAACAATCTATTAATAGACTTTAACCTTCGGATGATTTGATAGCCTTTTGGCGAGGCGGCCCCGAAGGATAATGCAAGGGAAGCGGACCATGAAAAAGAAATTTGCACTGATTGCAGCGGCCGGACTTCTGGCTTCTCCGGGGATCGTTCAGGCTCAAGAGTTCCTGACCTTCTCCGGCACAGGAACACTCGGATATAGCTTCGGCGATGTGAGCAGCCTTCCAGGCGGCGCATCTTTGGATGCCAACCTCTGGTCGATCGACATTGAAACCGATGTTGGCATCGGCGACCGTTGGAACGTCGGCATTGACCTGGGTTTTGCAGATGTCGACTTCGGCGGCACTGCTGGTGCAGGCGCAAGCGCGGACGCGTTCGAATTCAGCCTTGAACCCTCGTATCGTGCAGAAAACGGCGCGTTTGTTGGGGTGTACTACCAGAACTACTCGCTCGACTCTTCTGGCTTCGCGGGCATCCTGGGGTTCACCCAGGTAGATGCTGAAAGCTACGGCTTCTTCGGTGGGTACGAAGGCAACCTGCTGACATTGGAAGGCTTCATCGGCACATCTGGTCTGAACCAGTTTGTCCCCGTGTCGACCGACACAGACGATGTGGGCGTATCGGCGTCTTACCTGCTGGGTGACCGCACCGAACTTTTCGGTGCCGTGATGCACTCCAACATCAATGTAGGCGGTGGCGGCGTTTCGCTCACGTCATGGTCGGCTGGTGCTGAATACGACTTCACCGATAGCTTGGCAGTCTTTGGTGGCGTCGGTTACCTCGACGCAGATTTGGGCGGTCCAGTACAGAATGTAGGCGCTGTCGGGTACAGCATCGGCGTGTCCTACGATCTGTCGAGCCAGCTGAACGTTCCAGTGATCCTGAGCGCGGAATACTCCTACACGGACATCGAAGCGACTGCCCTTCTTGGGACGGACCCTTCTGTGGATCGTTTCGCCTTCGGCATCACGGTGCCTCTGGGCGGTGGGTCCGGCAACATCCTGAACTCCAACACGCGTCAGGCGCGCGGCGATTACCGCTCTGTGTTTGAAGCGATTGGCAACACGTTCTAAGCAAATCAGAATACTTGATGATGCGCCGTGCGGGCAACCGCGCGGCGCTTTTCTTTGGTGGGACTGTCTGTTCGCCTCAGGTGTGAAAGATGTCGTGTCGACGGCGGTACATCGGCATGACGATGCAGATCATGGCGGCAATGATCGTCGCGCCGACACCTGCCAACGGGCCAATCACAGGCAAGAGCAAAACAGACAATCCAATCTTCACAATCAGGCAAGCCAGCATCATCTGCGCCAGAAATGCGCCCTGCCCTATTGCCCGCAACAGTGTCAGCGTCACCCCGATGCCAGAGGTCAGAAGCGCCCATCCCCCAAGGGTCAAAGTGACAAAAGGCGGGACATCCACGGCCTCCCGCAGCCAGAAAAACAAAAGGGCATCGCGCCAGACGACCACTACAACCACAAAGATCAGCGTACACAGGATCGCAACGGCAAGCCCCGCCATATAAACGGACTTCACCTGCACCACATCACCCTCCGCATGCGCGCGGCTCAATCCCGGCCAAAAGGCAGAGCTGATCGCAAACACGAAAAGAGATGGCAGAAGCATGACTTGCTGGACCGCGCCATATCCAGCAGTCAGCGCCGTTCCTAAAAACACGGCGATCAGGATCAGATCAACAGGGTTAAGGGCGGCGTTCGCCAACTGCCCCAAGCCTTGAAACCCGCCTTGCATCCAAATCCACTTCGATTGGCCCAGATGCCGAAAGTCCGGCCGCCACGCCGCAAACCCTTTGCGCTGTATCTTCAGAGAACACACAGCCCAAGACAGAACGGCGGGCATGAGCCCTGACAGGAGTATCATCAGGTAAAGCGGCTGCCCGGCGTTCATCAAAGTCACCACCGCGCCGGTAGACGCAATCATACCCGCGCCATTACACATGTAGCCGATGTGGCCTTGGTTTTGACTAAGCAGGACATAGCTGGGCAAAAGCAGAGGCAAAGACAGGGACAAAACACACACCATGGCCAACACTTCAAAAGGGCCATGGCGCAAAGGGGTGTCGGACGGGCTCGCATGGATCCAACCGCCCAAGCCAAGCACGACCAGACACATCACGGCAATGGCCAGACCGGCCAGCATGCTTGCGGCAAGGCTTGAACGGATGATCTTTCCCATTGCCTCACGGTCATCCTCGGCCATGCGCGACAGCGTTGTGACCACACCCCCGCTCAGCGCCATGGACATGATAGAGCACAAAGAAAACAGGCTCATTGAGGTCAGCCATAAGCCAAGCCCTGACGGACCCACATAGGCCAAAATCAAAGGCGCCAGCACGAGCCCCTTTGCAATAGAGATAAAAAGGCTGGTAATCGCCGCGGCGCTGGTCGAAAGGGCCGCCCGATTGTCCTGAGATGACTTAAAGCTCAACGTCACGCGCAATCCCCGCACGGCAGCTCGTCGTCACATCCGGCCATGCGGCCCTTTTTCAGAAATACGCCGAAAAGATCAGCTCAACAAAATCGTCACTGCCGACAAAGGCGAGGGGGTCATCGAACCCGCTGGTGTCCACCGCGCTGGCATTCAAGGCGACACCGATACGGTCATTGATCCGCGAAGACACGCCCAATCGGTAGAGCTTCGCCTCCGTCGACAGATCATGGAAGACACTGAAATCTATCGCGGTGTCCAGTTGGTTGTTGAAGCGGTATTGCAGGCCAAGGAATACATCATCTTCAAACAGCGGAATGCCCTGCGCCGCGCTGCGAT
Source organism: Pseudomonadota bacterium (assembly GCA_039814845.1). GTDB lineage: Bacteria > Pseudomonadota > Alphaproteobacteria > Rhodobacterales > Rhodobacteraceae > Roseovarius. Next base: position 10,862 of record JBCCAJ010000022.1, read on the forward strand.
CATCATAAAGGTACTCCACCGCCATGGTCAGTGACCCCGGCCCGCCAAACGCGTCATTGAAGGTGTAATCACCCCCCACCACACCGGCAAAATAGCTACCGCTGGAGGTGTCGCGATACATCCCCTCAAACCGCAATTGCAGATCGTTGCGGGTGAAGGCGGTGGAGAGGCCCACCTGTTCAATCTCTTGGTAAAACGCGCGAAGCCCTGGAACCGGCACGGCGGAGGCCGCAGCCACGGTCGCACTGTTTGCATTGGCACCAAGGAAAGCAAAGAACGCGTCTGTCGATGACCCTGCTGCGGGCGATCCCGGCGGGTTGCCAAGAGCGGTCAGGATCGCATCAGTGCAGCTTGTCGCGCCGGTGCCCGTGGTAGAGCACGTGGCGCTGCGATCCGTGCCGTTGAAATAGGACAGGCCGACATCAATGTCCGACTCGCCCACGGAGAAGCTGTTCGAATAGCGCAGCGCGTAATCCAGATGACGCCCGCTGCCTTCTTCAAAGACGGTGCTTTCGTAATCAGGAATGATCGGCGCGCGGAAGCGTGACCGCTGCCCGCCATAGAAGGGTTCCACAAACCCCGTCAGCGCATAAAGGCTAAACGTGCCTGCCCCGCTATACACATTCACATTGACCATCGGCGTGCCAAGCAGCGTGTCGCCTGCGACCGGGTCGGCATTGGCACGGGGGTTCATCACGTTCAGTACGGACTGGCTTTGCACCACGCCCCAGTTTTCGGTGTTGAAACCCACCAGAATGTCCCAGCCCGTGAAGGCATGACGATAGTAGAGCCGTTCAATGTTGTAGTAGGCCCGGTCGTTGCCCTCTTCCATCAGGCCAGAGAAGGAAAACGCCACGTCCCCGCCATTGCTGAGCGACGTCCCACCATCCAGCGAAAAGCCAAGCACCCCGAAAGAACGCGCCGATGACTGACCCGCATAAAGCCCGCTTTCGAAGTAATTCCGCGCACCGAAATCCACTTGGCCTGAAACTTCCAACCCGCTTTGTGCCCAAGCAGGGGTTGCAGCCAAAAACGATGCCAGTGCCAATCCCGGTACGGTCTTCATTTCAAATCAATTCCCCAAATACCCAGATGGCCACCTAGGGCCATGCGCCAAACAGTACAGAGCATGACGTGCTGCTGCAACCGGCCACCCAATAAAACAAGGGCGATACTGCCCGGGTGTTGCCAAATTCCTTAACGGATATTGCGCAAGGCGTTTGGCGTGAAATTTGTAGGGTTCACCCCAACATTGAAGCGATAATTGCTCCAATTCAGCCGCGTGCGTTTTCCAGTCAGATGGTTGACCATATCCATCGACATGGGCCGCCAATAGGCCCCGTTGAACCGACGGTATTGCGACACCGACAGCGTCTTCAGATGTGAACCCCGACGATCGAAATACTGGATCATGCGGGTCAGGCGTTGTTGCTGGTCAACCCAAACCGTCTGAATGGAATAGCTGGACGATCCTTTGGGGTCACGGTTGATTACATCGCAGGTGCCCGGCGCGTTGGGGCATGGGGCCTGCCGGATCCATTCATGGGAAAACTCATTCACATTCTGGTCCAGCATGTCCTCATAGGCAAATTCACTGCCCACGAACGCCCCCGACCGGCCAGACGAAGAAATGCGCCGCACCTTGCGCACGGCAGGCAGATAAAGCCACTGGTCATCCTTGGCTGTATCAAAAGAATGGGTCAGCAGCGCGGTGTTGCGGATATCGCCGGGCCAATCGAAAATCAGCAGGGACCGTGACCCAGAATTGTTCGCATTTTCCACCGTCCGGCTTTCGAACCGCCGCGTGCTGGAATTGCCATTGGCCGAATAAAGGATCATCTCCCCCTTCACGGCCAAATCTCTCCACCCTGTTTCATTATTGGCGCTTTGATTGGCGATCCGGAACCCTTTTTGGGCTGCCGTCTCTGCCGCTGCGGGTAAGGCAAGGCCGAAGGCGGCCACCCCGGCCAGAAAAAAGGTCGAAAATCGCATCAATCTCTCCTGTCACAGAGCAGCAAAACGGCGGGTAAAAAAAGCAGATCAGCCAATAAGGCAAAACCGATCACGATGGCTGTCAACGCACCGATATGCTGATTCACCGCAAACCCCGATGCCGCTATAATGGCAAATCCTACGATCAAAGCAATTGACGTAATGATGATCGCAGCGCCCACCACGGAATAGGTATGCGTAAGCGCGACCCGAGGCGCATCGCCTGCTTTGCGCCGCGCCAGGTAATGCATCAGGAAATGCACGGTATCATCCACCACAATGCCAAAGGTCATGGTCGTCACAACGGTCGACCCAAGGTTCACATCCTGAAACGTCATCCCCCAAAGCCCAAAGGCCAGGCAGGCAGGCACCAGATTGGGGATAAGGCTGATCACACCCATTTTCACATTCTGCACCGTGGCCATCAAGATGATCGACACCATCACCAGCACCACGCCAAGGCCCAGCAGCATCTGCAGATTGTTGCGTTCCGTGATCCGGGCAAAGGCCAAGGAAATGCCCGCCGGTTCGGCGACCGTAGCCGGCGTGTTGGCCGCCATCCAGGCGGCGCTGTCATCAGCAAGCCGGCGCAGATCGTCACTGTGGTCGGCCAGAACGAAAGCGGTGACCCGTGTCTGAATGCGATCCACGTCGATCTGCGTGTTCAGGTCGAGCCCCACTGGCAAGGACAGCTCATAAAACATCATGAGCTGGGCATTGGCCTCTTGTGTGTCGGCAATACGGTTGTAGCTGGGGTCATCCTCATTCATGGACTTGTTCATGCGCTTGATGATCTGCGTGATCGCCGCGACGGAGGCGACACCCTCCTGCCCTTCCAGCCAGTCGGTAAAGCG
>JBCCAJ010000474.1:0-2412 GCA_039814845.1 Pseudomonadota bacterium
CTATGTGGTGGCGCACTTCCACTACGTGATGTCGCTGGGTGCCGTGTTCGCCATCTTCGCGGGGGTCTATTTCTACTTCCCCAAGATGACCGGCCGCATGTACCCCGAATGGGCGGGCAAGCTGCACTTCTGGGCGATGTTCATCGGTGCCAACCTGACATTCTTCCCCCAGCACTTCTTGGGCCGTCAGGGCATGCCCCGCCGCTACATCGACTACCCGGAGGCCTTTGCCCTCTGGAACTGGTGGTCTTCCATCGGCGCGTTCATTTCCTTCGCCTCCTTCATCTTTTTCTTTGCGGTGATCATCTACTCGATCTTCCGCGGGGCCAAGACCACTGAGGCGAACCCTTGGAACGAATACGCTGACACGCTGGAGTGGACTTTGCCCTCCCCGCCGCCCGAACACACGTTCGAGCAGCTGCCAAAGCAGGAAGACTGGGATCACCAGCGCGCGCATTAAAGGCGACACAAAAAACACGAAAGGCCCTCGATCACGGGGGCCTTTTTCTTTTGCTGTCCATCAACTGCGCATGATACACCGCCCGGGATATCACCAAGGGCCGCCACTCTATGACCAACGAAATCCGTCTCGCCTTTGAACACCCCGCCGGGCGTTCTGCTGCCACGGCCCCTGACGGCCCACTCGATCGGATATCGGTGCGCGATCACACGGTCGAGGTGGAAATTGGCGCCTTCCAGGCAGAGCGTGGCACCACCCAGCGCATATGCTTCAATGTCGTGGTTGAAGTCCTGCCAGTGACAGGCATCATCGACGATGACGTGGATCGGATCCTCAGCTACGACAAGGTGACCGAGGCCATCGAGGCCGCCCTCTCTGAGGAACGCCTCAACCTGCTGGAAACGCTGGCCGACCGCGTCGCCGAACGCATCTTGTGGGAACCCCAAGCCATCCGCACTTTCGTGCGCATCGAAAAGCTGGATCGCGGCCCCGGCGCGCTCGGCGTGGAAATCGTCCGCTCCGTGGATGATATCGCTGCGAAAGCGCCCGAGGCGGATACTGTCCCTCACCCGCATGTGGTCTTTCTTACGAACTCGGCTGTCACGTCTGCAAATCTGAAGGGATGGCTGGATCAACTGGAACAACGCGTAGAACCCGTGATCCTGTGTGTTGGCCACTCAGACGTGCCCGCCCCCCAGACGGGCCACAAGATGACCCAACGCCGGGTCGATCTTCTGGCGTTGGAACAAAACGCCTGGGTGCTGGCAGGCCGCGATGATCGCTGTGTGGTGGTGGGCACGCGGACAGAACTCGACTGGGCCATGAAGAACGGCCAGATCAGCGTCTGGGCGCCGTCAAAGATCGTGCTTGATGCGGTGGACGGGCCGACCACGGGCCCGGACGACCCCGTGGCGTTGACCACATGGTTTGCCGGCTATGTTGAGGCCTCTGATCTCACGCTCATCGGTGCCGCCCCCTCAGGCCACGCGTCCGTGCCCGTCCTCATTCAAGACACCGAGGTCGCCGGGCTATAGCTCCTATGCCCTATTACCGCCCGATCCCTCAGACAGACCACGCACGTCCGTCAAACGCGCTCCCCGTCGCTGGCGGCTGGTGCTGGTTTGATCGCGTGGAATGCCTCCACCGCGACCGCGCGTCCGAACTCATCCCGGTCTCTGACCTGCCCATTGACATGCTGGACCGCCTGACAACCCAGCGTGCTCCCATCGCCGGGCTCACATTCGATGCCCCCACCCTCATGGGCATTCTCAACGTCACCCCTGACAGCTTTTCCGACGGGGGCGACCACTTCGCCCTCACCGACGCCGTCAATCGCGCTCAAACCATGATCCGCGAAGGCGCGACCCTGATCGATATCGGCGGTGAATCCACTCGCCCCGGCGCGGAGGAGGTGCTCGTCGACGAAGAAATCCGCCGCACCGCCCCCGTGATCGAGGCCCTGCGCGCAGCCTCAGACACCCCCATCTCAATCGACACGCGCAAAACCCCCGTTGCCCGCGCCGCAGCAGACGCCGGTGCGAACCTGGTCAATGATGTGGCAGGGTTCACGTTTGACCCAGACCTCGCTCCTTTTTGCGCAGACGCGGGCCTACCCGTTTGCGTCATGCACGCCCAAGGCACGCCGGACGTGATGCAAAAGGACCCGCGCTACGACAACGTGGCCCTCGACGTATATGACTTCCTGTCAGAGCGGGTTGACGCGCTCACGGCCCAAGGTGTCCCCCGCGACCAGATCATCGTCGACCCCGGCATAGGCTTCGGCAAAACGCTGGACCACAACCTCACGCTTCTGCAAAATCTGGCGCTCTTTCACGGCCTCGGCTGTCCCATCCTTCTGGGTGCCTCCCGCAAACGCTTCATCGGCACGCTCAGTGGCTCAGAAGAGGCCCGCCACCGCGCGCCGGGTTCCATCGCCGTCGCTCTCGCCGGTC
>JBCCAJ010000433.1:0-2786 GCA_039814845.1 Pseudomonadota bacterium
CACCCCTATGAAGCGCCATGATTTTGACCGCTGCGGGCGCCCCCGCAGCCCCAATGCGATGGATAAGGACGACATGCAGGTCACCGAGACACTGAACGAAGGTTTGAAACGCGGCTACAAGATCAACGTCACAGCGGCAGAGCTGGACGAAAAGGTCATGGACAAGCTGAAAGAGGCCCAGCCCAATGTGGAGCTGAAGGGCTTCCGCAAAGGCAAAGTGCCGCTTCCCCTCCTGAAAAAGCAATTCGGCGCGCAGGTGCTGGGTGAGGCCATGCAAGAGGCCGTCGATGGCGCCATGGCCAAGCATTTTGAGGATTCAGGCGACCGCCCGGCGGCCGAACCCAAAATGGAAATGACCAACAAAGATTGGAAAGAAGGCGACGATGTCGAAGTCGACATGTCCTATGAGGCGCTGCCCGACATCCCCGAAGTGAAATTTGACGACATCAAGCTGGAACGCCTGGTCGCCAAGGCCGATGACAAAGCCGTCGATGAAGCGCTGAGCAACCTCGCTGAAGGCGCGCAGAACTTCAAGGATCGCAAGAAGGGCACCAAAGCCAAGGACGGCGATCAGGTCACGATGGATTTCGTGGGCCGTGTGGATGGTGAAGCGTTCGAGGGTGGCTCGGCTGAGGATTATCCGCTGGTGCTGGGCTCCAACAGCTTCATCCCCGGGTTTGAAGAACAGCTGGTCGGCGTGAAAGCCGAAGAGGAGAAGGTGGTCGAGGTCAACTTCCCCGATGATTATCAGGCGGAACATCTGGCCGGGAAAGCCGCAGAGTTCACCTGCACGATCAAAGCGGTGAAGGCTCCGGCCCCAGCTGAGGTTGACGATGAACTGGCGCAGAAATTCGGCGCTGAAGACCTCGGTGCGCTCAAAGAGCAGATCACCGAGCGCCTGGAACAGGAATATGCCGGTGCCGCCCGCGCGGTGCTCAAGCGCAAACTGCTCGATGCGTTGGATGACAAGGTGAGCTTCGATCTGCCCCCCTCGATGGTGGAGGTTGAGGCGAAATCAATCGCCCATCAGCTTTATCACGACGAAAACCCCGACGTGGAAGGTCACGACCATCCGGAGATTGAGGCCACGGAAGAGCACAACAAGCTCGCTGAGCGCCGCGTGCGTCTGGGGCTTTTGCTGGCCGAGGTGGGCCAGCGCGCCGAGGTTGAGGTGACGGATGCCGAAATGGGTCAAGCCGTGATGGAACAGGCCCGCGCCTATCCGGGGCAGGAACGTGAATTCTTCGAATTCGTTCAGAAGAACCCGCAGATGCAACAGCAGCTGCGTGCGCCGGTCTTTGAGGAGAAGGTCATCGACCACATCCTTGAGCAGGCGCAGGTGAAGGACAAAGAGGTCAAGAAGGCCGCGCTTGAAAAAGCGGTTGAGGCGCTCGAAGAAGAATAAATCTGGTCCCCGTGACCATTGAGAGGCCGCCCTGATCGGGGCGGCCTTTTTCGTGGCCTACGCGCCATCTTCCGGGGGGACCGCCAAGGCGATGTCACAGATATCACCCAGCGCTTCAACATAGTCCCTAAAAGCCGCCGCACCGCTTTCAGACAGGCAATAAACCGTATGGGGCCGCCCCTTCAGCACCATGCGGCTGTGCAGATACCCGGCCGCGCCAAGCTTCTTCAGATGCGCATCCAGATTGCCATCGGTGATCTCCAGTTGCGTTTTCAACTCTGAAAAACTCGGCTCTGAGCGGTACAAAAGCAACCCCAGCCGCGTGCGCACGGCCTGATGGAAGATCGGGTTTGCAATGGCTGGCACGCGCATCAGATCGCCCGGCGCAGGACCCGCGCCGCAGTCTTGTCCCACGTCCAAACCCCCGCTTTCGTGGCCAGTTCTACACCGCCCAGCCATTCATCGCGGGGCATCACGCCAAACGCATGCTGGTCCGCCTCTAACGCCTTGCGCCCCATATCCGTCAGGCTCAGGCGCTGCGCATCGAAATAATCAGGCGCGTCATGGGCAAAACTTGGGTACCGAAACGGCCCCGGATCGCAGGTGGCAAGCCCGGCGGCACAGAGCTTATCCAAGATCCGGTACGTGCCCCAATCCCCGATATAAAGCGCCGTTTCCAGATCCATGTTCCGCGTGAACAACCCGCGCGCGCCATGCACACCCTCCCCCACCAAGCGCAACAACTGCGCCTCTGTCCGGGTCACACCGGTGGCCGCATCGGGATACTCCTGCAGATGACGGCGCAGCGCGGCCTCCAGAAAGGGCAACTCGCTCAGGTCACCGCCTAAGAAGGCCACCAGGTCCTCCGGATTATCCGATCGAAACGCAGCCCAACCGGCCACCGCCAAGGCCAGCATCGGGGCCGTCACCGCCTTTTGATGCGCGACAAGGGTTGCGGCATCTGCAGGCGTCAACTCCCCGATCCCGCGAAACCCCGGCTTGCCCGGAAAGCTGCCGATGCAGATCATCTGCAGGTCTGGTCCCTCCAATCGCGCCGCTGCGAACCAATCTAGGATTTGCAGGATTTGCAGCTGATCCAGAAGGTCATGTTCAAACCACAACACGACGCGGTCATACCCCTGCGCCGCGCCCAAATGCTGATCACGAAGCGCGAAATCCCGTTCAACGGCGGACACATCCCCCTCGGGGCCCGCAAGATACCGCGCCCGCACCTTGGCCAGTTCCGTCAAGGATAAGCCCGCCGGAAAAGGCCCGTGATGCATGGGATCACGCCACGCCAGAACATCGCCACTGACGCTACTTTGCTTGATGATATTCGCGGCGCCATCGCCGTTGGTGATGTTCAAAACTCTCATCGCGC
>JBCCAJ010000430.1:0-2827 GCA_039814845.1 Pseudomonadota bacterium
CGGGACAAAAATCCATGGTGCCCTGCACGCCGCTTTGATGCCTGATGATGTTGCGAGATCACCATGGCAGCCTCTCTGGAATGGACGCGGTTGTGATTGGTCGGTCCAACATCGTGGGCAAGCCTATGGCCATGCTTTTGCTGGGCGATAGCTGCACCGTTACAGTGGCCCATTCCCGCACCAAGGACCTGCCCGATGTGGTGCGCCGCGCCGACATTGTGGTCGCCGCCGTAGGCCGCCCTGAGATGGTGCCGGGGGACTGGATCAAGGAAGGCGCGACTGTCATCGACGTTGGCATCAACCGCATCGAACGCGATGGTAAGAACAAGCTGGTGGGCGATGTGGATTTCGCATCCTGCGCCGAACGCGCTGGTGCCATCACGCCGGTTCCTGGCGGTGTCGGGCCGATGACCATTGCCTGCCTTCTGGCCAACACAGTCACGGCCTGCTGCCGTGCCAATGGGTTGGCAGAGCCAGAAGGTTTGACCGCTTAAAGATCCACAGGGATCATTGACCCGGTCAGGAGCGCGACATGCCGTTCCTGACCGTCCGTCACCGCATAAACATCTGAATGCACCACCATGATCCGCCGCCCGGGCTTGATCACCCGACCGCGCGCGATCAATTGCTCCCCGGCTGCAGGGGCCAACAGGTGTATCTTCATCTCAGTGGTCAGAACTTCCTGATCCTTCCGCAGCAGGCTGAGCGCTGAATAGCCCGCAGCACTGTCCCCTATGGCAAAGGTGAGGCCTGCATGGGCAAACCCCTGTTGTTGCAAACTGCCGGGGCTGATCGGCGCCTCGATGTCCACGGCGCCGCTGTCCACACGACCAAGTTGCGCGCCTAAAGTGGCCATCAGGCTCTGCCGGTCGAAACTCTCACGAATCTTGGCTTCGATGTCTGGGTTCAGAGTTGGAGAGGCTGGCATCCATCACGTCTCTTGCTGCGTCGCCTGCCAGATTATCGAACGCGGTGGATGGCGCAACGGCAATAGAGGTCTTACGAACGTACTGCGCCCGGTATGCAACCACACGTTACAAAGAAAGTGAACACATCCAAATGCTTACGGCACTTGTGTAAAAGGGCTTTTAACCTTTAGGTTGCTATACAGGTATTGGGGAACAGTGTGAGTGTGCAAGTTTTGCAGCGAAATTTCGCCATGACATGGCAGGCCATTTTTTCTTTTCGAGTTTTTACAATCGCACTTTGCGGTTTATGCTTTGCGGTGATCGCAGGCCCGTTTGGCACGCTGGATCAACTGAACTTGGCGGAAAGATTTGCCTTTTGGGGGCCTTTGATTTTCGCCTCCGTTCCTCTCGGATGGCTCTCAAACCGCGTGGCTTATGGTTTGGTACAGGGGGCGCCGCTCTTTGCGAAGGAAGTCGGGTCCGTGTTGATCATGACAGTGCTTTATGCCCCGGTCGTCTGGCTCTTTGTCATTTGGTTTTATTCCGGGCTTCCCAGCCAGTCCTTGGAGGCCCGTTCTGTTTTTCTGTATGTCTTTGGCGTCGTGGCCATGGTGGCTGTTGTCCGCTGGGTCGTTCTTGTGTGGCAGGCGGAGGAAAAGGGACCAGAAAAGCCGCGGGCCGAGCCGCGCTTGTTGCAACGTCTTCCGTCATCACGCCGGGCGCGCGTGCTCCGATTGTCGGCGATGGATCACATGGTTGAGGTGGTCACGGAAACCGGCACCGAAAAGCTTCGCATCCGGTTGAGCGATGCGGTGCGCGAAATGGAACCCATGCAAGGCTACATGGCCCACAGATCCCATTGGGTGGCGAAAGACGCCGTGGTTCAGGCCGAAAAGAAGGGCGCTGACAAGGTGTATCTGAAGCTGTCGAACGGCGATATGATCCCCGTCAGCCGAACATTTCGCACTGATTGGGCCGATGCGGGGATGCTGGATCGGTTTTGACGCAGGCCGCTACTTGGGCTCAGACCGTGGCATCGGGGTGGGTTGCGGCACCGGGCCTGTCAGGATCGCGATCGCCTCTGCCCGCATGATGCGTTGCAATTCCGGGGCGTGGCTGCGCAGGCCGCCGGTATAGGTGCCATAAGCGGGCATGATCACCCTGTCTGTGTCGACCAGAAAGGCGGGCCGCGTCACGGTGCGGCCCCGCAGGCTGAGCGTGGTCTTGGGATGGTAATGGCCGGATATTTCACCACTTTGCCCGTCTCGCGCGATATGGCGGAAGGTGAGCGGCGGCAGGGGCATTTCCGACAGATGCGTGCCGCCAAGGTCCACCGGGCCCGGGTCGTGATTGCCTTCGATCCAGATCCACCGACGCCCCGCTTGCAAAGCGGAAATCCAGATCTTTGCAGCTTCTGGCAGGGCCTCTGCCGCGGCGCGATCATCGAAACTGTCGCCAAGGCAAACAACCGTGCTGGCCCCGGTAGATTTGAGATCCTTTTCAAGCCGCGACAACGTATCCTGGGTTTCATAGGGCGGCAGTGGTGCCTCCCCCAGGCGGGCGCGGCGTTCGGCCTTGCCCAGATGCAAGTCAGAGACGCACAGCAAGTTCTGATCCGGCCAGAAAAGCGCACCGGACCCGAGCGCGATGAGCGGTGCGCCAGCCAGAGAGAACTTGTATTCGTTCATGATACGTTCTGTCTGACCCGACGTTAAGGAATTTGCAAGGGGTTTGAGCCGCCGCTTACCGCCCCCTTAAGGGTGCGCCTCGCTCAGGCCCGCGACCTCCATAAGACGGGCGGCTTCTTCGGCCAAAAGTCGTTCTTCGGCCTGCCCCTCGACAGGCGTACGCCCTGCCTCCAGAAACAAGGGCGCGGCAAGCGGGGTCACGCGGGGCAGGCGCATCAGATCAATGCGGCC
>JBCCAJ010000438.1:0-2764 GCA_039814845.1 Pseudomonadota bacterium
ATCCGCGGCCTCCCACTGATCCTCATCAATGGTGCGCGGCAAGAAGCGCTGAATGTTGGTGCCTTGCGGCGTCACCCCGCCCCCGATCATCTCGGCAATCGAGCCCGTCACTACCACCGCCGGCAGCGCCGGATCGAGCGTTCCCCAGGCGCGCTTCATAGCGCCCTCTGTGCCCTCGCGGCCCAGCTCCTCTTCGCCCAAACCCGTCACCACGATGGGCAACTCATGGGGCGGCAGCGCGTCGGTGTAATGCAACACGGACGTCACTGGCAGGTTTTCACAGCCCACGGGGCCATCAATAACGACTTGCAGGCCCTTCACAGCACAGAATGCGTAAACGGCACCCCAGTAGCCCCCGGCCCGGTCATGATCCTGGATCAGCATGAGAAGCCTCCCCAAGCAGTTCGCCGCCCGGCTTCTTTCTTGTCAAAAATACCTTTTCCCACGTCGCAACGGGCACCGTTCGAGAAACCGACGCGATACCGACGCAATACCGACGTGATACCGACGTTGGTTTTCAGGGAGGATATGAGGCCGCGATCACCCATCAGATCATCTCCGCGGCCTTGGCGGCGCGCGCTTGCTTTTCCATCTTCTTGAGATTCAACTCTCGGAAATCCTCGCGCACATTCGGATCACCTTCCCAGACACCCGCCGTGTCGCCCACGCCGACGCCTTCGAAAAACTCGCGCATATGATCCATGCGTTCTTTTCCGGCGATGGCCGCGTTCATTACATCCGCCAGAGATCCGGCACCCGCAGGCCCCATCAAGGGCCGAGCAGAGATAAGGTTCGTGAAGTAAAGGCTTGGAATTGCAAGCTGTTTGGCCTTCTGCACCACCGGCGTCGTGCCAATGGCAAGGTCCGGCTTCAGCGCCTCAACGGCCATGCAGTCATCTTCGAGAGAGGCGCGGAATTTCACCTCCACCCCCTTGGATTTCAGCCACTCCGCATCGTCCTTCGACCAATCCGATTTCGCGCAGGCTGAGCCCACGTATTTCAGGTCCGCGCCACTTTCGACCAGCAGCCGCGCCACGATCAGTTCGCTGCCTTCATATCCGCTTAGGGTAATGGTGCCATTGATCGGCTTTGCGGCCAGCGCCGCCTTGATGCCAGGAAGGAACGCGTTCTGTGCCGCAGCCACTTTATCTGCAGCGATTCCAAAGGCATCCCCAATGTTCTTCAACCAAGCCGCCGTGCCATCATAACCCACAGGCGCCGACCCAACGATAGGTTTGCCAGCCGCTTCAAACTCCCGCACCGCGGCGGTGTAGAACGGATGGATCGCCGCCACCGCCCCGCAATCAAGCGCGGCATACAGCTCCCGCCACTCTCGGCACGGGACCACAGGCCCGGGTGCCAGCCCGAGCGGCCCCAGCATCTGCCCGATCATCATCGGATCGGCGGGGAACATCTCCCCCAAAAGGGTCACAGTTGGCAGATCGGTCTTTAGTCCAATGGGTGCCGCCACCGGCCCCGCTTCGATCTCTTGACGGGCATAGTTCAACATCGCCCCGGCTAGCACATCCTTGGCCTCTGCATGGGTCGGAATGCCAAAGCCCGGCACGTCAATGCCCACAACGCGCACGCCGTTGATCTCATCCGGCAAAAGCCGCAGCGGCACACCTGACGCGGTCGGCACACACAGGTTCGTCACCACGATCGCATCGTACTTATCCGGGTCGGCCAGTTCATGAACCGACTCGCGGATGTCTTCAAAAAGTTTACCAGTCACAAGACTTTCGGAGTTGAAAGGCACGTAGCCCACAGACCGCCGCGCCCCATAAAAATGGCTCACGAAGGTCAGGCCATAGACGCAACAGGCCGACCCGGACAACACCGTCGCCACCCGTTTCATCCGCAGGCCCACACGCAAACTGCCAAAGGCGGGACACATGCTTTGGGGTTTATCGTGTGGACCCTGCGGGTAGTCGCGCGCGTATTGGTCGAGCAATTCGCTTTGACCAGCCATGCGCGCGGCTAACTCCATCTCGGACCCCGAATGGCATCCAAGACTGCCTTCACCGATGCGTGCGTCACCTTCGGGGCGGGGATCGCCCTTCAGCACCGGCACCTCAGCGGCGTCGTCATATGTCACTTCCTCGGCCGCTTTGGCCTTGGCTGTGGTGTCATATGTGTGTTCGTCTTTCATCCCATCTCCTGGGTCTTAAATCCCGGCTCACGCCTCGTCGTAGATGACCTCAAGGCTCACCTTCGGCTTCGCGAACTTGCCCCGCATGTCCTCATCCGTGGCAGGCACTAATTCGAAACCTGCGCCCGTCTCGGACCCATCGAAAAGCTCCAAAAGCTCATCTTGTGACAGTGGCGTCGGTCGGATAGGCGGCGCGTCGGATACCTGTCCAGACAGGCCCGCAAACAGATCGCCCCACTGTGATTTGGACGTGCCGACAATCTGGTAATTCGCTGATTTCTTGCGCAAATCATCGTCCTGGGGGATCGAGGCCAGGATCGGGATGCCCGCTTCCTTTGCAAAGGCCTGCGCCTCACCGGAGTTGTCATCCTTGTTCACCACAAGGCCCGCGACGCCCACATTGCCGCCCAGCTTGCGGAAATATTCCACCGCAGAGCAGACGTTATTGGCCACATAAAGCGATTGCAGGTCATTGGACGCCACAAGGATCACCTTCTGCGCCATGTCCCGCGCAATCGGCAGGCCGAACCCGCCACACACCACATCGCCCAGGAAGTCGAGCAGCACGTAGTCGAAATCCCAATCGTGGAAGCCCAGCTTTTCGAGCAATTC
>JBCCAJ010000344.1:0-3805 GCA_039814845.1 Pseudomonadota bacterium
GCCCGCGCATGGGCACGATCAAGTTCGGGCTGGTCAAGGCGCCCGGCCATGGCAAAGGAGGCGAGGGCGAAAAGATGCTCTGCCTCCATCCCGAAGAGGTCGCAGATCACCCGGGCGCGAAACACGCCACCACGGATTTCGCGGTCATTGAAAACGCCGGGACACGCACTGCTTGGGCCGCCCTTGTCCCTGTTACTGGCCGCACCCATCAGCTGCGCGCGCATATGGCAGAGCTGGGCCATCCTATCGTGGGGGATGGCAAGTATGGCGGGTCTGGGCAGGAAAATCTGGGCGATGGATGGGGCGCGCAACTGGGCGGAGAGATCAGCAAGAAGCTGCATCTTCATGCGCGGTCTTTGACTTTTGAACATCCGGTGACCGGCGCACGCGTGCATCTGACAGCGCCGTTGCCTGAGCATATGGCGCGGACATGGGATACGTTTCAGTGGCGGGTCGAGGACGCCCAAGAAGATCCGTTTGAGGACTTGATATGAAATGTCAGAGCGCCTTCGTCAGGCCCCGGTCTGGCGATCCCGACCTCAAGCAAAGGCGCTTTATCGTGACGTACCGCTGTATGGTGGAGCGGCGCGATGACGTCGAAATTTCGCCAGGCCCTAGGTGGGGCCTGACGAAGGCGCGGCGGGCTAAAGCCCTTGATTCCGCGCCGGGGCAAAATTGATATGACCGACCTCCACCTTGTCATTTTTGACGTCGACGGCACGCTCGTTGACAGTCAGGCAGATATTCTCGCGGCCATGACCCATGCCTTTGAGCGGGCAGAGGCCCAGTCGCCCAGTCGCGCGGACATCCTCGGCATTGTCGGACTGTCTCTAGAGGTGGCGATCCCCCGACTTGCGCCAAACCTGTCTGCAGCGACCCATAACGAGATGGTTGGGTGGTACAAAGATGCCTATGTCGCCCTACGCGCAAAAGTGGGTGCGGCGGAAAGTTCTCCGCTTTACCCTCATGTGCGTGAGGTGCTGGAGACCCTGCATGCGCAATCTGAGACCCTGTTGGGCGTGGCCACCGGAAAATCGCGCCGTGGTCTGGATAAGCTGCTTGAAGGCCATGATATGAAGGCGATTTTCGTGACTCAGCAGGTGAGCGATCATCACCCGTCCAAACCGCACCCTTCAATGCTTTTCTCGGCGCTTTCTGAAACGGGGCTTGAAGCGAACAATGCCGTGATGATCGGCGACACGGTTTTCGACATGGAGATGGCGACGGCAGCAAACATTCCGTTCATCGGCGTCTCTTGGGGCTATCATTCGCCCGCTCGCCTGACAGATGCGGTTGCGATTCTTGAGGATATGCGCGATCTGCCGGGTATTCTGTCTTCCCATTGGGGCCCCGACGCATGAGCGCTTGGAAAAGCAAACGATTCTGGAAATCCGCCGCAACGGATGAATCCGAGGGCGGTTTTACCGTCACTTTGGATGGCCGCCCGGTGAAAACCCCGGCCAAACGCGCGCTGATCATGCCGTCGCGTGCGATGGCGATGGCGGTGGCCGCGGAATGGGATGCGCAGGAAGACGAGGTGAACCCCCTCAGTATGCCTGTCACCCGCGCCGTCAACGCCGCGATTGATAAGGTGGCGCAGCAGCACGAAGAAGTGGCAGGCCTTATCGCCGCCTATGGGGATAGTGATCTGCTGTGTTATCGCGCCAATGGCCCAGAGGAGCTTGTGGCCCGGCAGGCGGAGGCGTGGGACCCTTTGCTGGACTGGGCCGCCGAAACGTTTGGGGCGCGCCTTACCCCCACAACGGGCCTAATGCCCAACCCGCAAAACCCAGAGGATCTGGCCAGACTGTCCACTGAGGTCCACGCCATGGATCCATTCACTCTGACAGCCTTTCATGACTTGGTCGGCCTGTCAGGCTCTCTCATCATTGGATTCGCGGCCCTGCGCGATCACGGTGGGATCGAGGCTTTATGGCACACCTCCCGCATTGATGAGACATGGCAGGAAGAACAATGGGGCGAAGATGAAGAGGCCACCGAAATGGCCGCAGCCAAACGCGAACAGTTCATAGCGGCCAAAACCTTCCACAACTTGGGCGTTAACCAAGATTAAGTTCGAGTTTTTCCTCCCTCATGTGGAAAACCCTAACAAATTGTACCAATTTTTAGATATCCGGGCTTGAACTACCGGGTGAATCTTTACATTCTGACGCATGTTACTGAAGGGGTGACCCTAAAACAGCAACTTGGCCCCATCAGGGGCGACCTAAAATCGCCCCTGTCAAAGGGGTATCCAATCAGGAAGAGGTAAACATGAAAAAATCCGTAATTCTGGGCGCACTGTCTGCTGCCGGTCTCGCGACTGCACTGACGGCTGGCGCCGCTGCTGCGGGCACGCTGGACGACGTCAAAGCGCGTGGCAAACTGAACTGTGGCGTGACCACTGGTGTACCTGGCTTTGCTGAGCCGGACGCAAATGGCGTCTGGCAGGGCTTTGACGTGGCTGTGTGCCGCGCCGTTGCTGCCGCTGTGCTGAGTGATTCCAACGCTGTGGAATTTGTGCCCACTACCGGTAAAACACGCTTCACCGCTCTGGCTTCTGGCGAGATCGACATGCTGGCGCGTAACACGACGTGGACGTTCTCTCGTGACGTTGACCTGAAGTTCGAATTCGTCGGCGTGAACTACTACGACGGTCAGGGCTTCATGGTGCCTGCTGATCTGGGCGTTGGCTCTGCCACTGAACTGGACGGCGCAACCGTCTGCATCCAGACCGGTACAACAACAGAGCTGAACCTGGCGGACTTCTTCCGCTCCAACAACATCAGCTATGAGCCCGTGCCCGTGGAAACAGGCGCTGAAGCCGTTCAGCAGTACAACGCTGGCGCATGCGACGTTTACACCACGGACCGTTCCGCTCTGGCCGCTCAGCGTGCCAACTTCGAAGACCCCGACGCGCATGTGATCATGCCCGAAGTGGTCTCCAAAGAGCCGCTTGGCCCGCTTGTGCGTCATGGCGACCACGAATGGGGAGACGTTGTGCGTTGGACGCTCAACGCTCTGATCACAGCCGAAGAACTGGGCGTCAACTCTGCCAATCTCGCAGAAATGTCCGGTGGGTCCAACAACCCCGAAGTGAACCGTCTGCTCGGCACCGAAGGTGACCTGGGCGCAATGCTCGGCCTGGACGCTGAGTGGGCCATGCGCGCCCTTGGCGTTGCCGGCAACTACGGTGAGATCTTCGAGAAGAACATCGGTGAAGCAACGCCGATCGGTCTGGCCCGTGGTCTGAACGCACCTTACTACGAAGGTGGTCTGATCTACTCCCCGCCGTTCCGTTGAGCATAATTGGAGAAGGGCGCGGAATTTCCGCGCCCTTTTTCCATCTAGCGGACACATCTCAAAAAAAATTTGGCGTCGCACCACAAAGAGTGCATTAATAAAGCCTTAAGAAACGACAGGGAGCGCCCTCATGGCGACGATCTCCGACCCTCAGGTAGGGACGCAAACAAGTTCGTTTAAGCTCGGTATGCTGCTCAATGACACGCGTTACCGATCGCTGACATTCCAATTCATCGCCCTTGTGGCCATCATCGCTTTCATGGCTTTTGTGGGTGGCAACCTGGTGCGCAACCTGGCCGAAGCCGGTTTGAACATCTCCTACGCCTTCCTTGGTGAACCGGCGGGATACGATATCAACCAGCGGCCGATTGAATATTCATCTCAGTCGACCCATGGCCGTGCTGCCATTGTGGGCTTGCTGAACACGCTGATCGTGGCGTTTCTGGCCTGTATCACGGCCACCCTGTTCGGTGTGATCGCGGGTGTTCTGCGCCTCTCGAAC
>JBCCAJ010000023.1:0-13674 GCA_039814845.1 Pseudomonadota bacterium
ACAGCAAACTTTTCCCGTTCTCACTGAGGATCAAGTCGACCGGCTGTCGACCTATGGCGAGGTTGAACACATCCCAAAAGGCACGTGGTTGTTTGAACGCGGCCAGCGCGGCGTCGATTTTTTTCTGGTCGTCCAAGGGTCGGTCGAAATTGTGGACGAAAAACCCGACGGCGAAGAACAGGTCATCACCATCCACGGCAATCATCAGTTCACCGGCGAACTTGACCTCTTTAACCAAAGAAAAATATTGGTTGGCGGTCGAACGGGCCAAGACAGCCGCATCGTGCGCATGTCGCGTCCGCAATTCCAACGCATGGCGAGCACCGAACAGGATATCGGTGAAATCATCATGCGCGCATTCATTCTGCGCCGCACAGCGTTCATCGTTCATGCAGAAGCCGGTGTCAGGCTGATCGGCGAAAGCAACGATCGTGATGTCATCCGCATAAACCGTTTTCTGGCCCGCAATGGGTACCCCCTCTCCATCGTTGAGCCGACCGCTTCAGACGCCGCCAGCATTGTGCAAAAAGAAGAAGGCCGTCTGCCGCTTGTCTGTACGCCGGATGGAAGCGTATTCCACAACCCCTCAACCCCTGATCTGGCCGATCTATTGGGCCTAACCGAAGAACTGCCGTCGGATCATCGCTACGATCTGGCCATCGTCGGCGCAGGGCCGGCGGGGTTGTCAGCCTGCGTTTATGCGGCCTCTGAAGCCTTGGACACCATCGTCATTGAGGCCGAAGCCCCGGGCGGACAAGCTGGCACAAGTTCCAAAATCGAAAATTACCTCGGTTTTCCGACCGGCATCTCGGGTCAAGCGCTGGCAGGTCGTGCTTGGATTCAAGGGCAAAAATTTGGTGCGACCTTCGCAATTGCTCGGGGCGCGACCGGAATTGCCAAAACTGCTGAAGACCACTTTGAGATGTCTTTGGAAGGCGGGCAACGTGTCCAAAGCCGAGCCGTAATCCTGGCATGTGGTGCTACCTACCGAAGGCTGGACCTCAAAAAATACGATGAATTCGAAGGCCAAGGCATACACTACGCCGCAACGGCCCTTGAAGCGCGGTTTTGTACCGGTTCGGACGTCGTTGTCGTCGGCGGTGGAAACTCTGCTGGTCAGGCTGCGGTTTTTTTGTCCAGTCACGCCCGG
The DNA here is from genome assembly GCA_039814845.1 of Pseudomonadota bacterium. Classification (GTDB taxonomy): domain Bacteria; phylum Pseudomonadota; class Alphaproteobacteria; order Rhodobacterales; family Rhodobacteraceae; genus Roseovarius. The sequence goes on from JBCCAJ010000023.1 coordinate 1,151, forward strand.
CACGTCCACGTCCTGATCCGAGGCGACAGCTTAGCGGATAGTATGTCGGATTACTTGATCCGGCGTATCGATCAGTCTTCTCGGATTACGCTGCACAGGAACACGGAACTGACCAAGTTGCATGGCGACCGTAAGCTCAAGGAAGTCACTTGGGAAAACCGCGCAACACAAGAGAGCGAAACCAGACCAATTTCCAACATCTTCGTGATGATAGGAGCTGTGCCAAACACCGGTTGGCTTGGTGACTTGGTCGAAAAGGATCAAAGAGGATTTATTGTCACTGGCACATCTACCATCACAGGCGCATCACTGCCTTTTGGGACGTCTGTGGAAGGCATTTTCGCAGTCGGTGATGTGCGATCGGGATCTGTGAAACGTGTCGCCTCAGGCGTCGGAGAGGGATCCGTTTGCGTGAGCGATATACATCGCTTCTTGTCTTTATCTCGCGAAGAACCATGACGGCAGAATAGGTGCCTGTCCAAGGGCGCTAACCTCAACGGTTGCGCCCAAGTTCAGGGCTTACCGCGTGTCAGACGGAACGCCCGTCAAGCAACTGTGCAGGGTTGCCAAACGGCCTTTCCGGCCACGGGCCCATCACGCCTAGTCGAAGATTTCCAGCAAGTTGTCGAACATCCCACCGCGCTTGCGCCGCTTCGGATACCCCTGCTGCTCGCGATTGGGGCTCTCGTGATAGTGGACATCGCTATAGGCGTCATCAGCGGAGACGCCGCTATCAACAAGAGCCTCTTCGCGAATGGCCATGATGATCTTTTCCAACTCTCCGCGGTCCAGCCATATGCCACCCGAAGACGGACAGATATCCATCTTCACGCCGTAGCGTTCCACCTCACGCATGGGGGAGCCGTCAATTGGAGAGGTCATCAGGGGCATCGGCGCGATCCTTTTTAAGCAAAATCTGAAGGGCAACGTTTCCTAAAAGTTGTGGTCGAGTGCGGGTTTTACAAGACTGATCAAGACAGGAAATGGGCAGAATTCTCTCTTTCTGAAACCCCGGCTCAATCGCTCTGACGCGCTTAGGCGATCTGCGCAGGCGCAAAGCATGGCGGCAGGACGGGCATCGCCAGCAGTGACAACCAATGTCATCTTGGTCGCACCGTGCTTAGATGTTCGAAAAGGAATGCACCAAGACGGGATCGTGAATGCCGGGTATCGATTGGTGCCCCAGATCCTCAAGTTGCCAATCTGTGCTGGCGGCGGTTTGTGTCTTTTCGTCCAACACGACCGCCCTGCCCAGCTTTTTGCCAAGCTGTTCCAAACGGGATGCCAAGTTGACAGCGTTTCCATAGACCGTGAAGGACTGACGCGTCTCACTGCCAATGATACCGGTCACAAGGTCACCGGTCGCGACACCCAGGCGTATGTCAAACCCGTGTGCCGTAGCCACGCTGAGAAGATCGCGGGCGGTTGCAAGCGACGCGTCTTCAGGGTTGTCGATGCCCGCGGGTGCATTGAATGTCGCAAGGAAGCCGTCGCCAAGATACGTCAGCACGACGCCACCATGCTTAGAAACGGTTCGCGTTGCGTCAGACAGGAGCTTGTCGAGAGCCTCCACGACAAACTCGGGTTCGTGCTGCGTTGAGAACGCCGTGAAGCCAGCGATGTCCATCACAAGCGCGGTGCCATATCTGCGTTGTGGCAGTAGGGGCGTGTCATCGGCGATCAAGCGTTCGGCGATCGCCTCCGGCACATGTTTTCCCAACACATTCGACACCCTTTTTCTAAGCAGCCGTTCGCGTTCTTTTTCGATGTCTGCAGCCACTTGGGCGAAAAAGACGCCGCGCGCGCGATACACCGCACCGGCCAATGCCAGCGTGGCAAAGAATACCATCGCGGTCTCTTCAATGCGGTTGCCGCGTCCGATGAAGTCGAGCGATAGAAAAATCCGCTCATAGTCCGCAGCCGTCGCCCCGGCTGGCATGTCCGACCATGACAAAACGGTGTCCATTTCGCTGACGACCCACAGAAAGGCCAGCCACCAACCCAGCATGATCATGGCGCCCGTCCACAGGACAAGCCGCCATGACAGGCTCAGGCACGCCATGGCAAGCAGGGGGAACAGGTAATAGATCCCGTATGACCGGAACGCCATGATCTGAGGCACGTCCCCGGACACGTTTATCGGCACTAGTGCGAAAGTCGCACAGATAGCAAGCGCATCAAGGCCGTAGATTGCGAACTTGATCCAGCGACGATCATACGTCGTCCCGATGACAGCATAGTGCAACGCGCCAAGTGCCGTGAACCCGAACAAGACCAAGACCGTTTCAACGCGGGCCGAGATTTCGGGAAAAAAGAAAACTGACACAGCGTACCAAAGGCATCCCGCACCTGTGATGACCGTTCGGCAAGCCAATGCAAGCCGCAGGCCCGCCTGTTCCGCACGTATCAACCTGGCGGAGGATTCCTGTGTAAAGGTGTCAACGGCGTCTTCGGTCATTGGGGCCTCCGAAGGGTTCATATAGCTCAAGTATCAGTCATGGCCGCCAAAGGTTTGATCGCTCACTAGGATCGCGAAAGGACCTGCCTTGCGGTGTCAATAAAGGCCCGCAGCTTTGGGGCGCGGCTGGCGTGTTGCGGAAAGTAAAGCGATAGACCGTCTTCCGTCTGCGATGTCTCCGGCAATACCTCTTGAAGGTGGCCCGCGCGCAAAGCCTGTTCGGCCAAGGGCTCAAATGTATAGCAAATGCCCAACCCTGCCTTGGCCAGTTCCAGCGCGTGCAGCATATCGTTCACAACGACACGCCCATTCGTTTCCACCGCGACATCGCTGCCCTCATCCTTGAGATCCCAACGGTAGATGTTGCCGGCGGAGGTCATTCGGTACTGAATGCACTGATGCCGCGTGAGGTCCTGCAAGGCCTTGGGTGACCCTTCGTGGTCCAGATAGCCTGGCGCGGCCACAAGTATCACCCGGAATTGCGGCGCAAGGCGGACAACCACCATCTCTTCTGACACCATGCGGCCCAGTCGGATGCCTGCATCAAAACGGTCCCCAATCACATCCGCCAAACCGTCGTCAAAGAAGATCTCGACCGTCACATCTGGATAGTTGACCGCCATCGCCTTCAGCACCGGCGTCAGCACCCAACCCAGTGTGATCCGCGGCGCGTTGATCCGAAGCAGGCCAGAGGCGCCAGTGAGGTCTGATCGCGCGACCTCCCATGCCGTGTTCATGCTTTGAACAGCGTTTTGCGCCAAGGCGACAAATCGTTCGCCTGTTTCCGTCATCGCGACAGAGCGCGTGGTGCGGGCAAAGAGAGGCGCGCCCAGACGGTCCTCCACGGTCTTGACCGCATGGCTTACGGTGGACGGGCTCATCCCCAACTCTGCCGCTGCCGCCGCGAAACCGCCGCGCCGAGCCACGGCAAGAATAACGGGAATATGGGGGAAAAGATCGCGATCCATTGTTCGACCGTATCGCATAATCCTTTCAACACAAGGCCCATTTTCAAATCAATCAGCACGGGCCAAATTGAGGGCATCACAAACACAAACCTTTGCGGAGACACCGTTATGAGCCTTTCACAGACCACCCGCGTCAACCGCCGCAGCCTGCGGATCGGCACTGCGGCCACCCTTTCAAACCTGCCGTTCTTGTCCGTCCCCACCCGCGCCAATGCCCAAACGCAAGGAACACTCGCCATGGAAAAAGTCACATTCACCGTCGACGCCACACCCCTTGTTGGCAACGTCTACACCACATCGCAAACCGGCAAGCGGCCCGCTGTCGCGATCATCGGTCCGATGACCTATCAGAAAGAACAGGCCCCGACCGAATACGCCAAACGCCTGGCAGAGATGGGCTTTGTCACCTTGGCCTATGACAGCCGCTATCGGGGTGAAAGTGGCGGACAACCGCGCGCATGGGAAAACCCGTTTCACAAGGTCGAAGATCTGAAGGCAGCGGTTGCCTATCTGAAATCCCGGGACGACGTGGATGTGGATCACGTATCGATCCTTGCAATCTGCCAGGGAAGCTCCGTCGCATTCCGCGCGGCGGCGGAACTGGATGGTGTTCACGCCCTTGCCACCATTGCGGGGCATTACCGCGACCATGAGGGAGACATCGAATGGCTGACTGAAGAAGGCTATGCAGCCCGCATGGCGCAAGGCCACGCCGCGAAGGCCGTCTTTGAAACCACCGGTGAAGTGAAGTACATCAAGGGCGTCGATCAGACGGATATGAATGTCGGGATGCCCGGAGAATTTGTCTGGCAATGGTATCAGCCTTGGGCCGACCGTGACCAATGGGAAAACCGCTATGCGGTGATGAGCGACGCTGACTTGCTTGGCTACGACTCCATCAGTGCGGCCAAGACCCTGACAGCCCCATGGCTCATGATCCACGGCGACTACAATTTCCTGCCCAGCGCAGCCCGCCGCCACATGGACGCCGTGCCACCGAACACCAAGACCAAAACGATCTGGGACGACACACCTCATCTGGCCTATTACGACCAACCCGACGCCATCAATCGCGCCACGCGCGAAGTCGCAAACTGGTTCCAAAACGCTGGATAGAACCAGGCTCCAACAGAGCGGCGCACATAGTCTGCGCCGCTCTTCTTTGCGTCTCTCGGAACGTCGAGGGTCACTTCAAACGGACCAGCAGAAACAGCGTCCTTCTTGAGCCGCAAGCAATCCGTCCTGAAGGTCATGCACACAGATTGCCTGCCATCAAGCCTAGGGCTGGGACTTAACGTGTTAGACCACGCAACCGTCTCGAACCGTCTCATACTAAGACAGTTTCCGCCGTCAAAGAGGTCTGACGCTGGGCAAGGGAAACATTCAGGAGACATCCGAGATGTTTGTGGAAGACTGCAATTGGCGCGACCTGATGAGCTTCACTTGGAACCTCAAAACGGTCGAAGGCAGGGACGGGGTGGTCGACATGTTGACCCATCAGCTTTCCACGACAAAACCCCACAGTTGACGGATCGCCGAGGGCGAAACACCCGCTGAAGAGGGCGGTATCACAACGGCCTGGATCGAATTCGAAACCGAGGTTGCACGTGGCTACGGTTTGGTCCGGCTGAAGGGTGACAAGATTTGAACCCTTCTGACCACCATGGTGGACTTCAAGGGTCACCAAGAGCCCAGCGGTTTCAACAGGGCTTTGGGAGGTGGAGGCAGATCTGGCGATGGTGCAGCGGTCGTCGATCCATACCGTGAAATCGGACAGGTTGATGGTCGTGGCACGTGGCGATCTCCATTCGGAGCGCGCTATACAGGCGGGCATGACAACCAAAAAGGCAGACCTCCTCTTTGCCGCCCTGCCCTGTCGCATTTTGCACGCGTTTCAGATCCCGGCCTATGCCCAGATGAAAACGCAAGACAAAGACTTCCACGACGGTTTGGAAAAGGCCAGGTTCTGGCTTGATTGGGGCGATAACGAAAGCGGCCTTTTCTTGAAATACCTACGCTGCGGGTCGGGGGTACTATACCGACGTGGGCGCCAGCCAATTGATCATTGATAGTGAGATTAAGCTCAAACGCGGCCAGGTCACGGCGCTGGATGAAACCGGTGTGACCCTCAGTGACGGCACGCATCTTGAGACCGATCTGGTCGTTTACGCGACGGGGTATAATTCCATGAATGGGTGGGTCGCGGACCTGATGGGTCAGGACAAGGCAGACCAGCTGGGCAAAAGCCGGGGCAAAGGTTCAGACACAACCAAAGACCCGGGTCCTTGGGGCGGTGAAAAGCGCAATGTATGGAAGCCCACCGATGTGCCAAATTTGTGAATGCACGGTGGTAACCTGCGTCAATCACGGCACTATTCGCAGTGTTTGAGCCTGCAGATCAAGGCGCGGATGGAAGGCATCGAAACGCCGATTTACAGCCTGCAAAAGGTTTATCTATTGAGCCAGACAAAAGACCGATGCGCCCAACATGTGGCAAACAGGTTGGGCGCACGGTGATTTTCTGGATGCAAAGCGATTACATCTCAATCACGATCTTGCCCATGGCCTGGCTGCTGGCCAGACGGGCATAGGCTTCTGCGACCTGATCGAACCTGAAATGGATATCATCCAGCACGGGTTTGACGTGACCGCCATCCACCATGTCCGCAATCTTGGTCAAGACCTCGCCATGCACCTCGCGCCCTGTGTCGTGGATCATCGGGATCAGCATGAAGACAACGTGCAGCGAAAGGCCTTTGAAATGCATAGGCGTCAGATCCATTTCAAGAAGCGACACGGTTGACGACACGTGACCGTTCAGCTTGGCCGCCTCGAACGAGTGTGTCATATTCTCACCGCCGACGGTGTCAAAGACCACGTCAAATCCGGTGCCGCCCGTGTGTTGGGCGACATAGTCTGCGACGGCCTCTTCCTTGGCGTTGATCGGACGTGCGCCGAGGGTTTTCATCAATTCCATCTGCGCATCGCGCGTGCCGGTGGCTGAGACATGGGCCCCCATATGCTTCGCCATCTGTACGGCCAGATGCCCGACACCGCCTGCGCCGCCTTGAATCAGCACGCTTTGGCCCTCCGTGACGCCTGCGCGGGTCAAGCCTTCGTAGGCCGTGATCCCGACCAAAGGAATGGCCGCGGCTTCCCGCATGGAAAGGGTCTTGGGCTTCTTCGCAATGAGGCGCGCATCGGCGTTGATGTATTCGGCCAACGCACCTTGCAGCCCCATCAAACCGCCCGCACAGCCATAGACCTCATCGCCCACGGCGAAACCTGTGACGCCGTCGCCCACAGCCTGCACTGTCCCGGCAAAATCCATGCCGAGGATCGCGGGCAAAGCGGGCGACAAGGGAAGGTCTGTTCCCATGTCGCGGATCATTGTGTCGACGGTGTTCACGCTGGTGGCCGCCACTTTGACGACGACATGGCCGGGCGTTGCCACCGGGTCTTCCACGGTCACGGCTTCAAATTCGGCGTCGGGTCCGTAGGTGTTGAGGGTCATGGTTTTCATTGAGGCATTCCTTTGTTCTGGCTCTAGCCTCAGATACAAGTTTGAATTCCCGATGAAAGGGAACGCTTCGGAATTCAGAATTCGGCTTTCATTGATAATCAAAAAGATGCCGCACCGTCCCGTGCTTGGGGGCAGTGCGGCATCCGTGTTTTGGCTCAGTTAATTTCTTGGACCTTCATCACCAGCTCGCCCCAGTTGCGCTGATTTTCCATGTCATGTTCGAGGCCTTGTTCGTCTGCGACGGCAAAGCGCTTGATCGCCGGCGTTTTACTGGTCGCCTGATACAGCCAATAGGCCTCCGCCTTGAGGGCCTCATCAATCGGCTTGTCGATGGATTCATAGACCATTTGCTTGCAGGCGTGGATCGATTCCGCCGGAAACTGTGCGATCCGGTGGGCGAGTGCATCCACAAATGGTCCGATCTCTTCGGGGTCGAGCGCCCTGTTGATCGTGCCGAAGCGTTCGGCATCGTCTGCGTCATAGTCATTCGCACTCAGGATGATCTCAAGCGCTTTGCCGAGCCCGGTTTGACGCGCCATCCGCGACGCACCGCCACCGCAAGGCAGGATACCCATGCCCACTTCCATTTGCATGAACCGGAATTTCCCGCGCGCGGCGAACCGCATGTCGAGCGCCAGCGCCAATTCATGCCCCCCGCCACGGGCGAAGCCTTCCAATTTGGCAATGGTCGCCTGTGGCACCTTACTGATCCGTTCGCACACCGCTTGCAGATCAAGAAGTTGCGCGTCGTCACGAGAAACGGCTTCCGTCGACATATCCTTGAGCAATTCCGTGTCATAGTGGCAGACCCAGACCTCCGGGTTGGCAGACTGGAACACCACGACTTTGACATCGCGGTCACGCTCAAGACGCATGGCCAAAGAGTTCAGATCCGCCAGCATCTCCTGGCCTTGCACATTCACGGTGCCGAAGTCGAACGTGACCGTCGCGATTGCGTCTTTTACGTCCACGGTGAACGTCTGAAAGTTCTCGTATTTCATCGTATGTCCTCATCTTTTGCGCCGCTCGCGGCGTAGGGTTGAACAAAATGCCGCCGCGGTACTGCGTGTCCGTACCAACGCCACGTAAACTATTCATCCTTTTTCTCGAACAAAGTCGGCATTCTGGAATTCAGTATTCGGATTTCGGGTATAAAAAATTCGGCTTGCGGAGGTTTTCAATTGGAACCTGACCCAAACCGTCCCGGCAAAGCCAAAGCGCCTCAATGTGTCTCAGTATAAGACGGGTCGTGACCCACCACTCCACCTCGTCGCAATCAGTCCTTGCCCAAACGCGTTGCTTCCCCGGACGTGCCGACCCCTGTCCGCGCGTGCGCGATTGATCCGTCGGTGGCGATTGCCCTGCCCGGGAACCTTTTGGTGGCACCGACGATTTTCTGGGCGGGTGACATGGACGTATCTGAACTGCGCGCCGCGCGACAGGGGCGGGTCGCGCGGGTGAAGGTCAACACATTGAGCGTGAAGGAAATGAACGCGCAAAACATCTGACCTGCCGCCGGTCATAGGCTGACGGCAGATCCATTTTTCACAGAAGGAGACGATGAGGAAAAACATCGCAACGCAGGCTTGAACGGCCTTCGCAGCGTTCAGCATACCGATGGCCGCTTCGGCCGAATTGTCGGGTATACGCGGCACGCAACAAATCGGCATCGCGGTGCCTGACGTGGATGAAGCGGTCGAATTTCTGGTCGACGTCATCGGCTGCGAGGCGTTCTTTTCTTTCGGTCCCTCTGGTCCGCTCGAAGATGGCTGGATGGAGGAGAGCCTGAATGAAAACGCGCGCGCCGTGACTGATCCTACCATCATGGTGCATTGCGGGAATGGTCCGACCCTTGAGGGGTTCAAATACACCTCCCCGGATCAGGATCCCAACCCGCCCAAGAACAGCTATATTGGTGGCTACCACATTGCCTTCTATGCTGATCGCATCAACGCCGCGATTGTGTATCTGCGCGTCAACGGTGTACGCGTTTTGGAACGCTTGTACCCTCTTACCGTTACAGGCCTTGAGGGGGTGGAATGGTTCTATTTCCAAGCGCCTCGGGGCATCCAATGAAGATCGTCAGGCAGCTGTTGCCATCTTTGGACCCGTCGTCAGGATACTGAACAGTGAAATTCGGGAACCGGCTACGATCGGTGTTCAGACTTAAAACGCGGGCAGGAACAGCGCCCAGCGCATCAGCATCAAGCCAACGATGGCATCAAAGCGCTGCCCCGAAATGTTCTCACCCCTGTTGGTTCCCGTCAGGTCAAACGCACGGCTGGTTGCACCAAAGTGGCGCCCGCTGCATCAACTGCCACCAGGCCACGTCTGTGCCGCAAGGTGTTTTGATCAGACAGGGTCACAGAGACGTTCATGTGATATGTGAACTTGTTTCAAAAAGCCGGCTTTGAACGCGGCTCACCACGCCGAGCAGGAGGTTTTTGGCGATCAGGCCGTCCGACGGGCTTCGGCGATCCAAAACAAACAAGCTGGCCGCGCCAATCACGTTGTGTTTGCGTCCAGACTGCGAACGGCGGTGCAAGCAAATGGGGTGAGGCTGCGGTGGAAATGCTTTGGCCTGCGTTTGGTGACGGCAACATCTGACAGCATGGCCATATAGACATCATTGGTGCATGCCATTCTGTTATCTCAGGACAACACCATCAGCATCCGTCACGACACGGCACTGCCGTGCATCCGTGCCCGGTTTTGACAGCTCACTGAAAATGGCAAGCCGCCTGCCCGCAAAATCCAACCTCTTCCTGGCCCGGTCTAAGTTCGGACATCTGCCACCGCAAGACCGGTTTGGACGTGCCGCGCAACAGCCCGTGCTGCACCTCACATCTGTCTCAAGAGCCCTCGATGGTCTCATCAAGGGCCGGACGGGCGTTCGGCCTATCCACTGGTGTGATCGTCCACCCATACGACAGCGTATGTAAAAAGAGGCGTCACTCCTCGGTCAGGAAAGGCTGGGCCGCTTGCAAGGTTGCGCGCATCACCTCGTTGACATGTTTTGCATCACTGGCAGCTGAGTTTGGCTGGGCGAAAGCGCCACTGTCATTGTCAAAGTATCGCCCAGAGGCCGGAGCAAATTCATCAGACAGGGAGGCACGGATCAGAATGTCTGCCCCGATGCTGAGGTCATTGCCCGATACGCCAAACCCCTCTTTCACCATTTTGGACGCCAGAAGAGACCCAGGGTTCACGGCCACGACAACCGGCCCCTCGGGCATCTCTTTGGCCAGTTCCGCCGTCCAGATCGTGATGGCCAGTTTGCTTTGGGCATAGGCATCCATGTCGCCCATAGGGTGAAAAGACAGCATCGCGGCGGTATCCACTCTGGCTTGGGCTGCCGAAGACAAGTTCACCACGCGCCCATCTTTGGGCATGATCGAAAGCAACCGCTTTGTCAGGATGAAAGGGGCGATCGTATTGACATCAAATCGGATGTCGCGACCCGCCTCTGTCTTGGGGTGGGGGGCCTTCAGGACACCCGCATTGTTGATCACCACGTCCAAATGATCGTGATCGGCGAGGATGGCCTCTGCCATCTCCACCACTTCGCTCATGACACTGAGATCGGCGCGATACGTGCCCGCCACCTCGCCCACGTCTTCGGCCGCACGGGACAGTTTGTCAGCGCTGCGGCCATGCAAGAGAACGCGGTGCCCTTCTGCCGCCAGTTTTTGCGCGGTCAAAAGGCCGATCCCATCGGTGGACCCTGTGATCAGGATTGTCTTGGTCATGTTTGTGTTCCTTCAAGGCTGAACTGTGGCAGAACGTCATCGGCAAGGCGTTTCATCGTGTCTTCGAAATCATGCGTGTTAAACCTCAGGTTGAGGGCGACATGGTTGATGCCCAGATCGCGTATCTCTTTGAGGTAGTCGATCAGGAACGTGGTCCCCGACGCAAAGCCCAAATGGATCGGGCGCGGTCTGGCGTCGGGCTCAGCCTGCACATCGACGTAGAGCGATTGCATAACGGGTTTGTTCGGCCCGCCCGCATCCAGAATGCGGCGTCTGTAGCCTGACACGACCCGACCTTGTGACATCGCATCTCGTGGATAGGTCATCCAACCATCTGCGTTGCGCGCGATCCAGTCTGGGTCTTGTTGTGACCCGCCGGTGATCAACAAGGGTACGTGCGCGCCTGTGGGTTTGGGCAGCATATCTATGAGCCCAGACAACTGACCCTGCTCAAACGCGGCCTGCGGGTACGTCCCCGCCAGCGCTTGGATATAGGCGACACTGTCACGAAACCGCGCGCCGCGACCGGCAAAGTCCATGTTCATGGCGGGATATTCCTCAGGACGGTCACCTGAGGCCACACCCAGCAACACACGACCACCTGATAAAACATCAGCCGAGGCCGCCGCCTTGGCCACATGGGCCGGGTGCCGCAGCGGCAAGATGACAGAGGCCACGCCCAGCGCGATGTTCTGCGTGGCCCCGGCCAAAGCACCAAGATAGACAAACGGGTCAAAGGTTTGACCAGCATCACCGAAACTTGGCACATTAAAGGGCACATCCCGCAGCCACAGCGATGCAAACCCCAATGCATCGGCCAGTTTGGCCCGTTCGATGTGTCGCTCCAGCGTTGGCACCGGGGAGTTGCCATGCGCCTCCAAAGGTGCGACCAGCCCAACGGTCAATTTGCCCGGCTGGAATGTTTCGGCATAAGCGCGGTTCAAGGTCGGAAAACTCTGCAGATGTGTGTCCAACATGGGATCCTCAGTACCGCACCAATGTGCGGCTTTCGATGCTTTTGCGGATGCGTGTTACGGTTTCGTCTTCGATCAGGTCAATGGCGCTGTGCCCGACCGATGCCAGCCCGTGATTGTCATAGATATTGAAAAGCGCGATCTCATCCGGGCTCATTTTCGATCTGTAGACCCATTCGTGACTATCATTGACCGCAAGCCCCATGATGTGACCCAAGCGATCCGGGTAAATGAGGTCAATCGGAATCCAGTCCTCCTGACGTACCGTAGAGGGCCGCACGAAGCCCAAGGGGGCGGAATTGATCGGTGCCCCGACGGGTCGCCAGATATTTATAAAACCGTAGTGGCCCTGCGCCCATTCCGCAGCCCGGTCAGCGCCCAGAATATCGACCAAACGATCCCGCGCGCCTTCTTCGCTGTAATCACTATGCACATTGCGCGCGGGTTTTCGATCAGAGTTGGGATCGTCTTCCCGCACAGTATGGTCAAAAATCACGGTGTCTTTGGCGCCGACCTCTTTTTCAAGGATATCGGTCAGTTCCTGATCATACTGCGCCTGCCAATCCGTACCGGAAAAATCAAAGACATGGCTCGGGGCCGTCAAGAACGTGACACCATCTGTTTCGAACTGCACTTCTGCCGCGCTTTGACGCAGATCGGTCAAAGGCACCTCGGTCGTCACAAGTTCGGGCGACAGCAAACGGCCCACAACGCCACCGGCATCAATTTCGAACGCTTGCTGTTCTGATTTGTGGACATGATAGTTGACGGTTCCAACGCGCGGCATGGATCACCTCCGTAGACAATCGGTTTCGCTAGATTTAACCGTCGACTTCGCGATATAAATACCGA
>JBCCAJ010000341.1:0-3830 GCA_039814845.1 Pseudomonadota bacterium
CATGCGGTGTTTCAAAAGGATGTCGTGTTCAACGATCTGCGGCTGGCCGTGGTCGATGAACAGCATCGCTTCGGCGTGCGCCAACGCCTTGAGCTGGGGCGCAAGGGCGAAGAGGCGGACGTGTTGGTGATGACGGCGACGCCCATCCCGCGCAGCCTGTCGCTGGCGCATTACGGGGATATGGATATCTCCGTGCTGGATGAGAAGCCTCCCGGAAGGAAGCCGGTGACCACGGCGCTGATCAATATCGAACGGATGGATCAGATCGTCGATCGCCTGCGCCAGGCCATTGCCGAAGGGCGGCAGGCCTATTGGGTCTGTCCGTTGGTCGAGGACAGTGAGCAGGTGGATTTGGCGAGTGCGGATGCGCGGTTCAAGGCCCTGCGGGCGGCGTTGGGCGAAGGCGTTGTGGGGCTGGTGCATGGGCAATTGGCGCCTGACGACAAGGATGCGGCGATGGCCGCGTTCCAGCGGGGGCAGACGAAGGTGCTGGTGGCCACGACAGTGATCGAGGTTGGGGTGGATGTGCCCAATGCCTCGATCATGGTGATTGAGCGGGCGGAGCATTTTGGTTTGGCCCAGTTGCATCAGCTGCGCGGTCGGGTGGGGCGCGGGGCGGCGCAGTCGACCTGTTTGCTGATCTATCAGGGGCCGTTGGGGGAGACGGGCGAGAAGCGGCTTTCCACCATGCGGGACACGGAAGATGGGTTCAAAATTGCCGAGGTGGATCTGGAGATGCGGGGCGCGGGGGATCTGATTGGCACGGCGCAATCGGGGGTGCCGCGGTTCCGGGTGGCGGATCTGGAGCGGCAGACGGCGTTGATGGCCGTGGCGCAGAGCGATGCGCGGAAGTTGTTGATGGATGACAGTGCGTTGATGTCGGAGCGCGGGAAGGCGGCACGGGTGCTGCTGTGGTTGATGGAGCAGGATCAGGCCATTCGATTGATCGATGTGGGGTGAGCTGCGCGCGGCGCGGAATCAAGGGCGTAGCCCGCCGCGCCTTCGCCTGGCCCCACCCAGGGCCTGGCGAATTGGCAATTGCAGGGCGTCGCTCGAATGGAGTCCGGGAACCCAGGGATAAAGTGTTGCTGTTCGGAAGTCGGGATCGCCAGACCGGGGCCAAGCGAAGGCGCTCTGTTGTTCTGTTTCTTGATGTGCTGTTAGAGAACAAAAGTTTGCATATAATTCAATGGGTTGCGTTCTTTTTGTGCAAAAAGTTCACATTTGTTCTTATAAAGTTCTTTACAAACGGTTTCCAAAATGAGAACAAATAAGCAACAGACAAGAACAAACCCGAACGAGGCCACCATGAGCAAGCACATCAAAAACATCACCTCCCGCACTCAGGACACGCTGCTTGGCGATCTGATCGGTGGGGCGGCTTTGATGGTGACGCTTGTGGGTGGTCTGTATCTGCCGGGGCTGTTCTAAAATCTAGCGTTTCCGGGAATAAAGGATCGCTTTTCGCTGCCTCTTCGAACGCAAAAAGCGATGCTCTTTAAGGGCTGACCCAGAAACGCCACCACATTCTGCCTGCGACGCTCCTTGTCGCTCATGCGGTTTGCATCCTCTGTCCCCAACGTGAGATGCCACTGCGATTTAGTCCCGCACCCGTACCGGGGTCTGCCTCATCCCCCCGGTCCCCGCGTGAGAGACACTTCAGGAGCAACGCATTCCTTCCGCCGCCGCTGTTTCAGCGTGCGGCGGTTTTTTTTGATTATGCGGGTCAGGCGCAGGACGTTTGAATGTCGTCTGTTGCCTCAACCAACGCGTCTAGGGTCAGCAGAATAGACGCATGGCGGTTGGCGAAGTCGGCCGCAGCGCGAAGAACTTCAAGCTCTTCAAACGGTGCGGGCGGAGTGGGACCACCATCTGCGAGCATGGATTTCAGCGCGTCACGGGCCACGCGCAAATCATGATGGCTATGGCCAATCACATGGGATCCGACAATGCTGGCCGCGGCCTGACCAAGCGCGCAGGCTTTCACATCAGCGGCATATTCGGTGATCACGTGGCCATCGGTCACAATGTCGACGGTCACGGTAGATCCGCACAAGGGCGCGCGTTTGGTCACGCTGGCCTGCGGCTGTGCCAGACGTCCGGTGTTGGGCATCATCGCGGCCAACTCCAGTATCCGGGCGGAGTACAGTTTGATAAGATCCGTGTCGCCGGTCATGGCTTTTTCCTTGGGCTTTCGCTTTTTGCGTGGTCCCTATAGTTAGTCGCGCATGTGATGCAGGCAAAGGGTTTTCTGTCATGCTGGATCCGGACACATTGAAGTGGAACGCCGATGGGCTGATCACGGCGATTGCGCAGGATCATGAAACCGGCGACGTGTTGATGCTGGCCTGGATGAATGCGGCCTCGCTGGCGCGCACGTTTGAGACGGGGCGGGTGACCTATTGGAGCCGGTCGCGGCAGGAATTCTGGGCCAAGGGGGAGACGTCTGGCCACATCCAAGAGCTGGTTGAGATGCGGGTGGATTGTGACCGGGATTGTTTGCTGATGAAGGTGCGTCAGACCGGGCCTGCCTGCCACACGGGGCGCCGGACGTGTTTTTATACCGCCGTGCGGGACGGGCGCGAAGTGATCCTGATGGAGCCGATGGCCGAGAATTTCGCGCGCTCAATGCGAGGCGATTTGACTGCCAAAAAAGGGCCTTAGAGCATTGTCTTGATGTCGCGCGGGGTAAGGCCTTCGGCGCGATAGGTGGCAATGGCGCGGGCATCGTCGCGTTTGGCAAGCCGCTTGCCGGTGTCGTCGCGGATCAGGCGGTGGTGGTGGTACGTGGGGGTTGGCAACCCCAGCAGGTTTTGCAGCAGCACGTGGATGCCCGTGGCAGGCGCAAGGTCTTCGCCGCGGATGACATGGGTGATTTGTTGATCGGCGTCATCGCAGACGACCGACAGGTGATAGGAGGCCCCCATGTCCTTGCGGGCCAATGCCACGTCGCCTGCCGATTGGAACAGGTTTTGAATTTGGATGATGTCGGGATTGGTGCCGGGATTGGTGCCGGTCTCGACATAGGACAGTGGGCCGGCTGCGGCCTCGGCCCGGGCGGTGTCGAGACGAAGTGCGGTTGTTGGCATCTCGCCTTTTGGCGGCATCTCGGGGCGATGCGTGCCGGGGTAGATGAGGCCGTCGGGGCCTTCTGCGCCTTCCTGTGGGGCGTTGGCGACGGCGCGGATCTCTGCCCGGGTGAGGGTGCAGGGGTAGAGGAGGCCCGCATCCCACAGCTGCCTGAGCGCTTGGCGGTAGCGGGTGAGGCGGTCAGATTGGCGCCAGACATCCCGCTCCCACGACAGGCCAAGCCATGCCAGATCGTCTTTGATGCGCGCCTCCCATTCGGGGCGGCTGCGGGCGCGGTCCAGATCGTCGATGCGCAGGTGAAACCGACCGCCCGCCTCGCGCGCCATGTCATGGGCAAGGCAGGCGGAATAGGCGTGCCCCAGATGCAGCGGGCCGGTGGGCGATGGGGCAAAGCGCGTGCGAAACGTCACGCAGCGGTCTTGGCCGGTTGTGAAAGCCACGCGGTCCAGGCGGCTTTGGCGCGATCGGTATAGGCCTTGTAGCGGTCTTTACGGCCGCGCCTGCCGCCCTTTAGCCCGTCGACGGGGCGGAAAAGCCCGAAATTTACATTCATCGGTTGGAAGGTTTTCGCCTCTGCCCCGCCAGTGATGTGGTGGATGAGCGCGCCCATGGCGCTGTCCTGGGGCGGGGGCTCAAGCGGTTGGCCAAGCATCTCAGCCGCGGCAAGGCGGCCCGCCAGAAGGCCCATGGCAGCCGATTCCACATAGCCTTCGACGCCGGTGATTTGGCCTGCGAAGCGG
>JBCCAJ010000035.1:0-11858 GCA_039814845.1 Pseudomonadota bacterium
CTGCAGAACCAGGCGGCGACGCAGATGGTGCTGATCAACAAACTGCAGACGGATACGAAGCAGCGGGTTGTGCTGTATGACGCGCTGTCGAAGTCGCTCAAGACCGCGCAGCAGCAGGACGTGGCGCACCGGATCAACGAGATCGGGGTGGAGACGGACAAAGAGGCGCAATCGGCCATGGCGGGGATTGGTGCCGCGACCAACAAGCAGATGGCGGATATGATGGAAAAGCACGAGGACCATATGGTGTTCGCCCGTGAAGTGCTGGAGGCGAAGGCCAAGGCGGATGAACGCTTTGCCCGGCGGTTCCAGAAGATCATCGAGAAGCATGATAAAAACCTTTATGGGGCGTGAGTTCGCGCGAGAGAAGCGGCTTTGACAGGCCGTGGCGTGGCGATCCGATGTTGGATCAACAGTGCTTTATGCTTGAGTTCCCGGGCGTCATGCGAACTGCGCGCGCTTGTCATCGTTTCGCCATGCCGTGGGGACGGCCTGACGAAGGCGCGGCGGGCTGCGCCCTTGATTCCGCGCCGGAGCTTGCGTTTAATTAGCTAAATTAGCTGAAAAAGAGGGTGCTTAATGCGTGGATATTCCGCAACCGAACTGGCCAACAACACCGGCGATGTCCTTTTGACGGCAGCAGGCGAGCCGGTGGAGATCACCCGCCACGGCAAGCCCCGTTTCGTGTTGATGACGCTTGAGCGCTATGAAAAGCTGTTGGAACTGGCGGGCGGTGAATTGCCGGACCGTGACGACGCACGCGATCTGGTCGCGGATTTGGATGCTGAATTGAACAATGTCTGAACGTGCCAAACCTTCCGGTCCCGATCACGTGGGCCTGACTGACATGTTCGCCTCCCGGCGCTATTTCGCGAAGTTTGAACGGATCACGCGGCATCTGGAGCAGGTGGCTGCGGTGATGCAGGCCGATGGGCAGCTGTCGGAGCCTGAAATTGACGTGCTGACGGGCTATGTACGCGGGTTGTCCTACACCTTCCGGGCCCTGAGCATGAAATACCTGTTGGTGGGGCGCGACACGGGGCATTTTTTCGGATCGCTGGCCATGGATGTGACGGAAAGCGGCTTTCCGGTGTTCAATGAGCTGATGGTCATGGCCAATGACGCGCAGCAAGCGGCCCGGCATTTGCAGAATATGCCTAACCCCGAGCAGTTGAAGGCGCAGATGGTGGAGCAGATCATTGGCGAACGCGCGATCCCCACGCGGCTGCAATTTTCGTTGTCGCAGCGGCTTTACTATGAGGAATTGGCCAAGGGGCATCTGTTCTGGGCGCGCAATGATCCGACGGCGGTGTGGTTGACGGGCATCCAGCCGAGGGTGACGTATCTGGTGCATTGGGCGGTCTATGATAGTCAGTTGAACCTGCCGACCGTGTATTTGATGGAACTTGAAGACAGCGGCGGTGGCAAGGGGCTGCCCATTGACGGGCGGCGCTGGCCCGAGGTGCAGGCGCATTTGATGGGGCAAGCGCTGGGCGGGCTGAAGCTGCTGACGATTGCCAAGGGGTTTGATGAGGCCTTTGACGATCTGCACCCCAAACGCCTGCGGCGGTTGCATTTGGGGCCGATGTATTCCCATGCCTTTACCCGACAATCGGGGCCCATTCGGGAGGTACTGGCGGAGGCCCGCGCGCCCGAGGGGCAGGACTGGGCGCTCGCATGGACCGATGAAGTGCTGGAAAGCGAGCGGGTCGTGGAAGAGAAATCGGGCTGGTTTGGCTCCGTGGAACGCGAGGTCTTTGCGCTCGATCCCTTTGCGGGGCGTGGGGCGGAGACGGGAGCGACACGGATGCAGCGCAGCCTGATCCTGCCGGAGCGGCCCTATCAGGTGTTGGCGGAGAAGGCGCCGGCGGGGTTTGGCTCGGTCGATAAATTTGTTGTCGGGCAATCCGGGCGGGTGCTGCGGTATTGAGTATTTTGGAAAGATGAAGCGGGGGATTGAGCGATGTCTTTGACGTCTGATCTGATGGAGTTGCGGGAAGAGGATGTCGTCAAGCACTACGCGGCCGCCAATGCGATGTTGGAGGGGTTTGATCATGCGCCTCGGATCGGGAAAGCGCGCGACGTGGCGGAAGAGAAATCGTCCGGGCTTGGGACGCGGCGGCGGTTTCGGTCGACGACGCCGGGCTTGGTGACACGCTCCACCGCGCGCGCGGATGGCGTGCATCTTGTGGCGACGGTGACGGCGGCGGATGAGGATGATCCGCTGGTGACGCCGTTGCAGGCGACGGTGTTACATGCCTTGCGGCGGGCCTTGGCGATTGGGTTGGCTGTGGGGGAGGCCTTTTCCGAGGCCACGGGGCTGGCGGAGCTACGGCGGGCGAATTTGGCGGGGTCGTTGGAGGCGGGTCGTAAGGGTGAGTTTACCGAGTTGATGGCGGCCGAGGCTTTGGCGGTTTCTCATGTGTTTGCAAATGCTTGCGCGTTCTTTTTGGCGCCGCACGGATCTGAGGTGAGCGTGGATCTGGGCGATGTGGAGGAGGTGCTGACGGACAATGCGCAGCTCGCTTTGCACGGCGCGCTGTGGGAGTTGGAGCAGGATATCGCGACGCTTGCGCCGGATGATGAGCGGTTGGTGGCCGTGGTTTCGGGCTTCTGTGAGGCGTTGATGGGCAAGCTGGCGCTGCGGGCCGGGAATGTGGCGCGGTTGGAGGCATTTACGGGCCCTGCGTGGCGCGTGGAGGCGGATGATTTCACCATTCGCGGGTTTGAGACGAGCGCGGGGAAGAAGAGCACCGCGCTGACGATGAGTTTCAAAGAGCCCCATCAGGTGGTGGGCAATCACATTGCAAAATATCAGGCGCTGAAGCTGTCGAAGATGCTGATGGCCTATGATTTTGATCGGAAGTTGAACCCGTTTGAGGAACTTGGCGGGTTCATTTTCACCTTCATGGGGGATGGCAAGCCGGGGACGGGGAAGACCACGCTCATCCAGATGATGGCGGGGTTGATCAATGGCTATTGCGAGGTGGCGGGCTATCCGTTTCGGTACGCGAACCTATCCACGGAAAGCATTGATTCCTATCAGGGAAAGAGCGCGCAGAACGCGAAGAGCTTCATCAATGGGGTGCTGGATCCGGGTGTGATCGGGTTCGGCACGGTTGACGATATTGATCAGTTGGCGGGCAAGCGGGGCGACCGTCAAAGCTCTGCCGGGCAGTTGGAGATCACGGCTGTTTTGATGGAAAGCTTTTCGGGGGCGAACACGGTGGTGCGCGGCAATTGCACCTTTGGGATGTTCTCGAATTACCCCGAGAATGTCGATGACGCGCTGCGGCAGAGGGCGGGGGCGAGGTTCCTCGTCGACGGGCCTCAGACGCGGGAGGATTACATTGATATTCTCGCGCTGCTGATGGGTCGCAATCATGACATTCCGCTTGGGTCACATGAGTTGTATGCTGCGCAGGAGATCAAAAAGGCCGTGGCGGCGAGTTTTGAGAGCCACGGCAAGCCCCATGAGGAGGGGTTGTTGCGGGTCTATGAGCGGGTAGAGACCGATCTTGGCGCGCTCGATACGATTGCGAAGCTGGGGACGTATCTGAAGGGCATTCAGGAGGCGGATGAGCGGTTCACCGGCCGCGCGATCAAGAACATCACTGATGCGGTGAAGGTGCGGGCGATGGATTTCGAGCTGCCCGATGAGTGGATGGAGGAGCCGGATCTGTTTCTGTTCAAGCCCTATGAGGAGAAGCGGGGGATGATCGAGGAGTTGCGCCAGCCGATCACGGTGGAGATGGTGGTGCAGGAGATCAACCGGTATGCGGATAGCGAGTTCCGGTATGCGGATAAGTCCGACGAGGCGGCGATTGAAGCGGCGGTAAGGGATATGGGGCGGATGGACGAGGCGAAGAGGCGGTATTTGGAGGGGAAGGGGTGAGTGAAGACTTTGAACTTCACAAGTATGGCCTTAGCGTAGAAGATGCGCAGAACTTGCCAGAGGACCAGCTGGCGGCTTTCGGTGTCTTTTGTTTCGCTTGCTCAGAGATAAACGTACTGCATCGGCTTTATATTTGCTCGGTGCATCCTCCTCATAAAGATCAAGAAATCAGATTTGCAGCGCTTATTCAGCAATTTTTGATCCTTAGAACGTGGACAGCCAAGCTGTTCGAAGTGACCGAGTTCGTGAAGTTCGAAGGAAAATACAACAAAACAAAAGATCCTGTATTAAAAGAGTTTTCTACTGAGGCGCTAAATCAGCTTCAGAAGATCCAAGACGAAGCAGGTAACGGCTTGGCAAAGAAGTTGAGGGACGAAGTAGCAAATCATTATCACTTGAAGCCAG
This sequence comes from Pseudomonadota bacterium, assembly GCA_039814845.1. GTDB lineage: Bacteria > Pseudomonadota > Alphaproteobacteria > Rhodobacterales > Rhodobacteraceae > Roseovarius. Next base: position 4,301 of record JBCCAJ010000035.1, read on the forward strand.
CGCGGGCGAACGTAGCTCATTTAAGTGAAGTTGGTGAGTACAGTATGTATCTGCACAAGGCCGCAGGAAACTCATTTTACCCGTTTGGCGAAGAGTTGATGTTTGGCGCTAGGCTGAATCGTTTTGAGGCAGATAACCCGAACAAAGACGCAAACTTGTTCAAAGAGTGGAATGCTTGGAATGTTAAGGTTAGCCGCTGGGTGTCATCCATGCATGTTCGATTGTTTGAAATGACACTCAAAAAACTCAATCCTGAACGGGCGGCTGAGATCAAAAGCTATAGTCTGCCCGACAATATGTTCATGGACCATCGTGAACTCTTAGTTCCTCTTTTCATCAAGCCAGAGTTAAAATGAACGAACTAAACGGTGACAGCCCTTTTCTATTGAGAACACTCTTAAACGGTATCCAAAGATAGTGGCGCGGAATCAAGGGCGTAAGCCCGCCGCGCCTTCGTGAGGCCCCACCCAGGGCCTGGCGAATTGTCGACCTCATTGCTTCGTTCAATCATACGGCGGAGTGTCATGATAAAGCGCACTCATTTTAGATCGAGATCGCCAGACCGGGGCCTGTCGAAGGCGCTACTTTTCGGCGGTTGGAACGAGGGCATGGCGGGGTGAAAACCCGCCCTACGGGTTGATGGAGGGTATGGCGTGATTTTGCTTTGGGTGACGGTTGGGCTGGCGCTGGTTCTGGGGGCTTTGATGCCGCTTAGGTGGGGTGTTTGGGGGCTCTTGGGCGCGGTGGTTTTGCTTTTGGGGCTGCAAGTTGGTGTGCGGACGGCGATGGGGTTTGAAGGGGCCTCGGTTGAGGAGAGCTTGCTGCTGTTCAATGGGTCCTGGGCGACGTTTGTGGGGTGGAATGTGCAGGTGTCTTATAGGGCGCTTGCGGGGCCTTTGTTGGCGCTCGTCGTGCCGCTGGTGTGGCGGTATGCGCGGCGATGAGTACGCTTTGGTGGATTGGGGTGCCGCTTTTCGTGCTGGGTGGGGCGGCGATTTTGTTGCCGTTTTTGCTGATCCCGAGGGAGACGCGGTCGCACAGGCGCGTGGCGCTTGGGATTGGGGTGTCGGCGGGGGTGATGATCGCGCTGGGCATTCTGGTTTTTCTGATGTTTGATGATCGTGATTTTGCGACCGGGTTGGAGATCAACGGCGTGGGTGGCATGGTTGCGCTGGCACTAGGCGGGTCGATCCGGAGTGCGGTTATGTGGGCGCCCTTGTTGGTGATGTATTGGCTTTATGCGGCGCAGCGGGTGGAGCGGTTGAGAGGGGAAGACAAAGTGCGGGACGGGGTGTGATGATGTTTGGGTTGTACGCCCGGCGCGGAATCAAGGGCGTAAGCCCGCCGCGCCTTCGGCAGGCCCCACCCAGAGCCTGGCGAATTGGTGACGCATGCGTTTCGTTCAGCCATACGGCGGTATGTCACGATAAAGCGCCCTTGCTTGAGGGCGAGATCGTCAGACCGGGGCCTGACGAAGGCGCTCTCAATGGTCCGTTGGGGAGTGTGTGATGGAGCGGCTCATTACCTCTGGGCTGATGTTTGGCAATCTGGTGCATGTGGCCTCGCCCGCGTTGGTGGAGCGGTACAATCGCGCGCTCATGCATTTGACGGGCAAGACCACGAGCCTCACGGATTTCTATGTTGATATTTCGGGATACAGCCCGGAAGTGGGGCATGAGTTGGGGGATGCGCTCTACCTCAATCATCAAGGGGTCAATCGGCAGTTTATTTTGCTCACCACGGAGCAGAAACGGGCGCCGCTGCTTGATGCGAAGTTTTCCACCTCCCGGTCGATCCTGAAGCAGTTCATTGAGGCCAATGAGAGCGCGCTGTTTGCCCTGACGGCGCGGGATGCGGTGGCGGGGGAGTTGGTGAATTCGGTGTTTTCGCTCAACAGCGCCGCCAAGCTTTTTGACATCCGCACCATCAAGGTGGAGGCGGATACGACCAATGGGCGGATCCGGCGGGCTGGGGAACTTGATGGCAAGGTGGAGCAGTTCCTGAATGGAGAAGACGCGTGGTTTGACGATGTGCTGATCGCCGAAATGATCGAGCTGGCGGGCGAGACAGGGGATATCCTGCGCAATCCGGTGGAGCTGGAGGAGATGGCGTTTGAGCAGCGCAATTTCTGGACGGCGCATTTTGGTGGGCTTTATGTGTTCCAGGATCAGGAGCTGCCCGGCGTGATTGCGGTGGGGGACACGCCTGAGGGGTTGCCGGTGGAGTATGTCTTTGACCTCTCTGACCGGGACCGGGTCGCGAATTATCTGGATGTGAGCGGGCTGGTGGAGCCCATTGTGAAGGCGCGCGGTATCGATGCGGCGGCGGTGCTGCGCCAGAAGATGGATTTCATTTTGGTCAATGCGCTGGCGGGGGAAGGGATCGCACTTACCGACCGATCCAAAAGCGATATGCGACGGCTGGCGCGCGCCCATGCGGACAAGCTGCCGGAAGAGTTTCATCTGCTGGGGGCTCTGGTGAACTGGGCGGAAAATGATGGGCCTTGGCCCACGATTTCCGCCGACAGCCCGGCCTATTTCTACACGTTGCGTGCGGCAGATCATAAAGACGCGGATCTGGTGAACATGTTGCTGTCAGAACTGGCCCCCAAGGATTTCCGGCAGCTGTTTATTTGCCACAAAGAGCTGTTCTATCAGCTCTATCAGGGGTGGACGGACCAAAAGAAAGATTACGTGGTCAGATACCTCACCCGCGAATATCAGGTGGACAAGCTGGGCGCGCGAGAGGCACTCTTTGGGCACGAACCCGGCATGGAGGAGGCGGCAAAGCCAGACCTTGATGCCATGATCGACTTGGTGGGCCCCTGGGGGCCGGTTAGGAGACGTTAGAGCATGGTGGCGTTTGCACGGCTTGCGATCTTTGGCTTTATCGCGCTGACGGTGATCTATTTCTGTCTGTCGCTTTATTCGAGGTCTGTCCGGAAGGGCAAGCTGGAGGAATGGTACGAAGAAGCGGGCCGACCGGGTGACCGGGATGAATACATCGCGGCGGGGTTGCGCGAATATGAAGGGTCGCTCAGGCGTAAGTTGATTTGGGGTGTCTATGTGGTGCCCATCACCGCCGTGATCGCCATCATTTATTTCACCAATTTCCACTGAGGGCGCAGGATGATCTACGTGAAATGGGCAATTCGGGTGGCATTGGTGCTGCTTGTGCTGGCGGTGTTTCATTACACCCTGCCGCAGACCGATATTGCGCGCGTCACCGACACCTATGAAAAGCGCATTGATTTCGGCGAGAATTCCATTTTTTGGGCCGCACCCGACGTGGGCAATAATGAAACCCTGACCAATCGGGATGTGTTTTTCATCCAGACCGTGCGCACCGACGGGCGGGTGATGGTCTATCGCAATGAGGATACAGGCTGGAGCTGGCCGCCTTATTTCAAGTTCGACACTTCGAATTTGCAGGCCGAAGCGTCTGATCTGAAATCCACGGTGGAGGCACCCAAATGGGTGGCGATCTGGCACTATGGCTGGCGCAATGAGTTTTATTCGATCTTCCCGAATGCCATCAGTGTGAGGGCGGTTGATGGGCCCGATGCGCCCAAAGGGGTGCCATGGGTGAACATCACCATCATCGTGGCGTTCATTGCGATCATCCTGCTGATCCGTGCCATGTGGCGGCGGTTCCGCAGCGCGCGGATTGATCCGGTGATGCAGGATATTGGCGAAGGGTTCGATGCCGCCGGCGATGCGGTCACGGCGCGGCGCGGCCGGATCCGGGCCTGGCTGGATACGTGGAAGTCCAAGGACCGGCGGTAAACCAGCGGGTGGGCGATTGTGACGATTTGCGGCGTATCCCTTTGAATTTTATCCGCTTTGCTGCGTGTCAACCCAACCAGGAAACAACAGACGGATGGCGGTATCGGATCATCACCAGGGGCGGGGTCGCCGCCGTACGAACTATAGCAGACATGCAACAGTGTGATGCTGCTGGCCGCCTGCGACAACAGGATCATTTTCCTTATTGAGCAATTAACCTAATTTAACGTCTGGAAATTGCGCCCACCCCAACTGGCAGGCAACAGCAAACGCACAGTTGGGGATACGCTTATGGGGCGCCAGTTTTTTCTTTTGATGTCGACGGCTTTGGTTTTACCAGTGCTTCCTACTACGGTGGCGGCGCAGGACGGGTCACTGGGTTTGGGAACCATCGTTCTGAGCAGCGCGCTGCGCACTGATCGGGCCTTGATCGACACGCCGGTCTCCGTGTCCACGATAGACGCCGAAGAGCTGGCGTTGACGCAGGCCACGTCTTTTGAAGAGTTGATTGGTGATGCCGCAGGGATCAGCATCGGCGGCGGCCCGCGGGTCTTTTCGCAGGAAATCAACATCCGCGGTTTCCAGGATGAACAGGTGGTGCTGCGCTTTGATGGGGCGCGGTTCAGCTATAATCAGGCACACCGGGGCCGGTTTTTCATTGATCCCGCACTTGTGCAGCGGGTGGAAGTGGTGCGTGGTGGTGGATCGACGCTTTTTGGGTCGGGTGCCATCGGTGGGGTTGTGTCGGTTGAAACCAAAGACCCTTCTGACCTTTTGCTGCCCGGTCAGACAGTGGGTGCGCGCATTTCAACTGGTGTCAGCACGAACGGCGAAACCTATAACGGCAATGTAGCGGTCTATGGGGATTGGGGCCAGTTCGACGCGCTGGCATTTTTGGGCGGACAGACGATCACCACCGATCTGGAATCGGGCAATGGCTCCGACATCCGCGACAGTCAGCTGGATCAGCTGAACGGGCTCATCAAGTTCGGGTTTGAACCCACCGATGAGCATCGGTTGGAATTCAGCTATAGCTTTTACGATGATGACGGCACGACGCCCACGGATTCAACGGATGTGGCCACGAACCGGAACGCCGGGATCCGCAAGTCGACGGTGGAAACCGCGCGGCTTGGCTGGGATTACAACCCGGTCGGCAATGATCTGATCGACCTGTCTGTGTTGGCCTATACCAGCACCGTCGATCTGGAAGAGCAGCGCAACAGGGACGGGCGGTTTGACACCTCGGATTACAAGACGGTGGGTTTTGAAGTTGTAAACCGGTCGGAATTTGAGCGGTTCACGCTTGTCTACGGGTTCGAATATCTGCGCGACGAACAGGATGGCACGCGCAACGGCGCGGTGCGCACGCAGTTCCCTAATTCCGAGGCTGAGACGACATCGGTTTTCGCGGAAGCGACCTTTGCCCTAAATGACCGGTTTGACCTGATCGCAGGGGCGCGGTTTGACGCCTATGACCGCGATGTGGATGATCCCACGCTGCCCGATGCATCTGATGAATTCTTCTCCCCCCGGGTCGGGTTCAGCTATCGGCCCAATGACAATTGGCAGGTCTATGGCAACGTGGCCCGCGCCTTCCGCGCGCCGACGTTGACCGAGCTGTACAATGACGGGGTTCATTTCGCGACAGGGCCCTTTGCGCCCTTCCCGCTGCCACCGGGCACGACCTTCACCGGGGTGAACAATTTCGTGCCGACGCCGGGCCTGAGGCCGGAGAAAGCCACCAATATCGACCTCGGCGTGCGGTTTGAAAACACCGATGTCTTCGGGCCCGGGGATAGCCTGTCGGTTTCTGGCAACGTTTATTATGCGGATGTGGAAGACTTCATTGATCTCAACGTGTTGCTGGTCGATTTTGCCACTTTGCAGCCGGTGGGCCCGGGGGCGTTTCTGGTCAATGGCACGTCCACCCATCGCAATATTGATGCCACGCTTTACGGATTTGAGGCGGAAGTGGATTACGATGCCGGTTCGTGGTTTGCCAAAGGCGCGGTCACCGCGCCTCAGGGCGAAGGGGCGGGCGGTCAGCGCCTTGGCACCATTCCGCAGACGCGGTTCAACACGACCTTCGGGTTCCGGCCCAATGCGGATTGGACTTATGGGTTCCGCACCACCTGGGCCTTTGAACGCAATCAGCCGCCCACGGGCGTGATCCCTGCGGATAGCTATCAACTGGTGGATCTGTTTGCCGTGTGGGCCCCGCAGCAGGGGCCGCTTCAGAACACGGTGGTGCGGTTCGGGATAGATAACGCGTTCGATCAGGAGTATAACATCTACCCCAACGACCTGCCGCAGCCGGGGCGGTCGTTCAAGGTGTCTGCGTCGCACCGGTTTTGAGGTTTTTGGCGTCACTGAGTGCGGCAGAACGCCTTCGTCAGGCCGTGGCGTGGCGATCCGGCCTTTGATCAGCAGAACTTTATTGTTGAGTTCCCGGACTTCATTCGAGCGGGTGCGCTGACCCCGCCATTTCGCCAGGCCCCGAGACGGCCTGGCGAAGGCGCGGCGGACTGCGTCCTTGATTCCGCGCCGGGCTTTGTTACGCCGTCAAACTAGTTCTGCAGCGGGGCTTTTGACGTGAACTTGGGGATGGTGTTGGTGGAGGCATCCGCACCTTCGATGCCGCCCCAGTTGCCTTCGGCCAGCGTGATGTTGCCGGGAATATCTTCTTCCCAGAAGCCGACGACGACGGGTGTGATGTTCAGATACAGCTTATCATCCACGATGCGCCAAAGGTTCGGGTTGCCCGGAACCTTGCCGCCCTTGGAGACACCATAGGCGCAATGCCCATCATATTGCGGGGCGAAACGCGCCGGATCAGCGAGGAACGCATCGCGGTTGGCCTCGGATGAAAACGCAAATGTTGCGCCATTGTAGTCCGCGGTGATCGCAGCGTTGCCTTTCACGCCTTCGGGCTGTGACTGACCAACGGCGACCTGTTCCAGATCAAAATAAGCCACAACATCATAGCCGGATACGGCATAACCCGTCTCATCGACAAATTGCGGTCCGGCAATGGCGGCGCCTGTCAGCATTACAAATGCAGCGGCGGAGGTGAGAAGTTTTTTCATGAATGCGCTCCTACTGGGTTCAGATATGGACCCGATATGCCGACAGGCGTGGCGCAAAGATAGGGGCCTAACTGACCTGTGATCGACTGCGCGAAAATTGTGAGAATTTGCAGCAATCTACCGCCGCTTCACCCATCGGTCATATTTCAGGATGGTCACGTGGCCTGACATTCATGTTATATTTGAGGAAGGTCTCTGGATGTAGGCCATGCAAACCCATTACTGTTACCGTGTCACGACCAACCCAAGTGACCCGACCACTGAGCATCTATTGATGAGAGGAGACAAAATGTCGATCGATCCCAAAAGCCTTGCTGTCGCCGGTGCCGTTGCGGCTGCGCTGACCGCATCCATGACCACCACCGTGCAGGCGCAAGCCAAAGAGAAATGCTACGGTATTTCTTTGGCTGGTGAAAACGATTGCGCCGCCGGTGCGGGCACGACCTGTGCCGGGACATCCACCGTGGATTATCAGGGCAACGCCTGGACCCTGGTGGATAGCGGCACCTGCACTGAAATTGAACTGCCGGCGATGGCAGACGGCACAGAACGTGCGGGCTCCCTCGAAGAGCTGGACCGCGATCTGCCGGCATAAGGTTTGTGCTGGCCCCGTATTGAGCGGGGCCAGCACATCAACAGGAGATGTGACATGCTGGACGACACGCTGCGCCACACAGATCTGCC
>JBCCAJ010000328.1:0-3971 GCA_039814845.1 Pseudomonadota bacterium
AACCCCCAGCTGCCATTGTCCAAAATCACCCGCGCGCCGTTTACGGTCACCACCTCCTTGATGGCCCGCCCCCCCAGCGGTTTGCCCGCTTCTTGATGCGCTACCAGCTTGCCCACCAGCCGCTCCAGCACGTCATACTTGGTGGTGTCCGCGCAATAGGGCGACATCGTGGGCGTCGCATAGGTCGTGGGCAGTGCGCGGCGCAGATCGGACATGGATTTGTCCGGGTTGCGATCCATCAGCTTGCAGATCTCCACCGCCACGCGCATCCCGCAATCGTATCCGCGCCCCACCGGTTCGGCGAGGAAGTAATGCCCCGATTTCTCAAACCCTGCCAACGCGCCGATCTCTTTCACGCGCCGCTTCATATGACTGTGGCCGGTCTTCCAGTAATCCGCGCGCGCGCCATTGCCCTGCAGCACCGGATCAGACGCAAAAAGCCCGGTCGATTTCACATCCGCCACAAAGGTCGATCCCGGATAAATCCCCGACAGATCGCGCGCCATGATGACACCCACCTTGTCGGCAAAAATCTCTTCGCCCTCATCATCAACGACGCCGCAGCGATCCCCGTCTCCGTCAAACCCAAGCGCCATATCCGCGCCCGAGGCCTTCACCGAGGCGGCCATGTCATGCAGCATCTCCATCGCCTCTGGGTTGGGGTTATAATGGGGGAAGGTGTAATCCAGCTCGGTGTGCGAGGGCACCACTTCCACCCCCATCCGCTCAAACAGCATAGGCGCAAAATGTGCCGCCGTCCCGTTGCCTGTGGCGCAGACCACCTTCAGCGGGCGGGACATTTTGAAATCCCCCACAAGGTCATCGAGATACGCCTCTCGCACCCCATCGACAAACTCGTAGGCGCCCCCGGGCCGCGCCTCGCCGCGCCCCTCCAACACGATACCCTTCAACTCACCCATCTCATCCGGCCCGTGCGTTAAAGGTCGGTCAAACCCCATCTTCACGCCGGTCCAGCCATTGGGATTGTGGCTTGCAGTCACCATCGCCACTGCGGGTACATCCAGATGAAATTGCGAAAAATATGCCATAGGGGATAGGGCCGGGCCGATATCCTTCACCCGGATCCCTGCCTGCATCAGACCGAGGATCAGAGCGTTCTTAATGCTCAGAGAATAGTCGCGATAGTCATTGCCCACCGCGATCACCGGCTCAATGCCCCGCGCGTGCATCTGCGTGCCGAGACCCAGACCCAAGGCCGTCACACCAGGCAGATTGATCTCTTCTGGGTATTTCCACCGCGCGTCATATTCGCGAAACCCTGTGGGCGTGATCATCGCGTCGCGCAGGAAGGACCATGTGTTAGGGGTGACCTGTGAAAGGGGTTTCGTCACGGGGTCTCTCCTCGTGTTACAGTGAGATGGGCCGCGCCTTGGCCAGCCTGTCAAATTCCATCAGCGTATCGATCAGCTCTGCCATATGCTCCAGCCGGATCATATTGGGGCCGTCGCAGGGCGCGTTGTCCGGGTCCTGATGCGTCTCGGTAAAGACACCTGCGACACCCGTTGCCACTGCCGCGCGGGCCAGCACGGGCGCAAATTCCCGCTGTCCGCCGGAAGCGCCGCCCAAGCCACCGGGCTGCGCCACAGCATGGGTCGCGTCCATCACCACCGGGAACCCGGTCTTGGCCATTTCGGGCAGGGCCTGCATATCGACCACAAGGCGGTTGTAGCCAAAGCTGGCCCCGCGTTCAGTCAGGAAAATCTTGTCATTGCCGGTGCTTTGGATTTTGGCGGCTACGTTGGGCATATCCCAGGGTGCCAGAAATTGACCCTTCTTGACGTTTACCACCGCACCCGTCTCGCCCGCGGCGAGTAAAAGCGCTGTCTGTCGCGACAAAAACGCAGGAATTTGCAGCACATCGCAGACCTCTGCGACGGCTGCGCATTGTTCTTTCTCATGCACATCTGTCAGGACTGGGACACCCACCGCGCCCTTGACCGATTGCAGTACCTTCAGACCTTCATCCAGCCCCAGACCGGGCGTGGCATTGATTGATGTGCGGTTGGCCTTGTCAAAAGACCCCTTGAACACGTACTGCGCGCCCACTGCGTCGCAGGCCTCTTTCAGCACACCCGCAATCATTTGCGCATGATCCGCGCTTTCCAGCTGACACGGCCCTGCAATCAGCATGAGCGGTTGATCGTTGCCAACGCTCAGACCGGAAAATGAAACTGTCTTCATGGTTAGGATGACACCTGTTCCCTGAGGATGGCCGCGGTGAGCGATATCATCAGGTAGATACCCGCGAAGATCAAAAACGCAAGCAGCGTGTTTTCAAACTTGCGCGGGTAAGAGGGATCCTCGGACGCGACTGGCGTCACGGAAACGGTCAGATAGCGGACCTGTTTGTTGGCCTCAATTTCGGTCTGGCGCTTGGTTTCCAGCGCAGATTGCAGCACCAGATCGGCGGTCATCAAGTCGGCCTGCGCCATTTGAATATCTGCGGTCTGGGCAGCCAGAGATTCATTGCCTCCGGTGGCTTCCGTCAGACGGGCCTTCTGCTTGGCAAGCTCGGTTTCGAGCACAGCCGCCTCACTCCTCAAAGCTTCTACTCGCGCTGCATTGGGCCGGGCGTTGTTCAACTGCGTGTTCAGCGCCAGCTGCTTTTCCTGAAGCTGTAGTTCCACATTCTGGATCAGCGCCCGGATATTGGCGATTTCTCCTTCAGGGTCGAGGATCGAACCCTCTTGCAACTGCACCAGCCGCTGTTGGGCCGCGCGCCGTTCATCCTTGGCATCCTCAAGGCTTTCTTCTGCGGTCCGAAGCCCATCAAACCGTTTTTCCTGGCTCAACTGATCCACCCGTTCTTCGGCGTATTCAATCAGCGTCTCAGAGTATTTGCGACTCACCGCCGGGTCGGCGGTGGACAGTTCCATCCGGATCACGCCTTCGGTCGGATCGTAGCCCAGTTTCACGTATTTCTTATAGACCTTGTACGCCTCTTCATTTGTCGCGCCCGGTTCCAGCCGTTGAATTGGATCGATGTTAGGTTGGCTGAAATGATCGCGGAATCCCACGTCTTCATTCAGCCTCAGCATAGCGTCCTTGCTTTGCAGGTAGGACTGCGTGGCGATGGAATCCTGCCCAGTGGCAAAGGCGGTGCCTGAGAAAAGCCCCGCCGAAGGCGACGTGCCAAGCCCGTCTGCCGTCAGGATCAAAAACTCCGACTTGGTCGTATACATCGGCGTGGCCACGAAGTAGAAATAGTACCCCACGATAATTGTCGGCAGCATCACAAAGGCCGCCAGACGCGACAACAGCAGCATAACCTTTCGGCGCCGACGGCGGCCGATATCGCGCTGAATGTTGGTGATTTCCATCGCGCGCCGTTCTGCTGGGGTCATCCCCTCGACAGAAGGCAGCTGAATCTGCTGCACCGGTACTGTCTGCGGCAGTTGAACCTTGTCCCCGCCATCGGCGGCGGGTTGGCCCGGCTGGACCAATTCCAGGAAATTCGACCGTTGGAAGGGGTCGACCCCCTTGGCCCGCAAAAGCCGCACCGCATCAAAATCAGACGTCGGCGCCAGGCCGTGTTTCTGCGCCAGACGCCGCGCCATGCGCAACTGCCGGCCAGTCAGCCCCTCTTTGCGGATCTCATCAATGTCAGTGGACGCGCTGACCTCTGCCGCGCTTTGCACTTCACCGACCCTGGGTGGGGCGGCCTCTTCGGCAGGCGGTTGGGGTGCCGCGCTCTGCGGTGGGGTTTGCGGCGCGGGTTGCGTGGCCGCGCGCGGGGTGGTCGCCTCGGTCGTCGGGCCTTGCGGTTGTGTGGGTTGCTTTGGTTCGGCGGAGGCGTTGGCCGCGTCCTCGGCGCGTCGCTGTGCGGTCCTCTGTTCGATTTCCGCGTCCACGCGCGCGGCAACCTCCGACGGGGTCGGCGTTGTCCGCTTGATGCGAAACTTTCTAGCCTTGGGTTTCGTAGTCATAAAGCTGCTTTGCCTCTTCCAAGG
>JBCCAJ010000437.1:0-2767 GCA_039814845.1 Pseudomonadota bacterium
GGGTCGCGCGATTGAAGCGGGCCGTGTGTGGACCAATTGTTACCACCATTATCCCGCGCATGCGGCCTTTGGTGGGTACAAGAAGTCCGGCATTGGGCGTGAGAACCACAAGATGATGCTGGATCATTACCGCAATACCAAGAACCTGTTGGTGAGCTACGATGAGAACCCGATGGGGTTCTTCTAAAGCCATCTATGGGGCGATCAAGCGGGCCGCGTTTTGCGGCCCGTTTTTTATGTGAGGAATGCTTGGACGTTTTGCAGAACCTGATCCGGCGTTTCCAGCTGCGGCAGGTGGCCGGCGCCAGACAGGGTTTGGAATTTGGCATCGGGCATGGCGTTTGACAGCGCTTTGCCGCGTTCCAAAGGGATCCAAGGGTCGTCTTCGCCCCAGAGGATTTGGGTGGGGCAGCGGAGGGCACCAAACATCGGCTCCACCTCTGCCGTGAAGCGTTCATCGGCTTGGGCGAATTGGCGGTAGAAGCTGACCCTTCCTGCGTCGGACAGCCATGGGATGACGAGGGCTTCCATATCATCCGGGGCCAGATCACGCACCAGCGCGCCGCCGATGTAAGCGCGCACGATGGCTTCGTGGATGTGTTGGGGCAGAACGGAGAATGCGTTCACGTGCCGCCCCACATGGTCAAAGAAATCTGATCCCCACGGGCGCATAGCGACGACGTTCATCAGGGTGAGGCTCGCGTAGTTGGCCCCGTGCAGAAGGTGGGCGCGCAAGGTTGTGGCGCCACCGAAGTCATGGGCGAGGACGTGGGGGTTTTGCAGGCCCCAGTGGGAGAGCATGTGGGCGAAGACCTCGCCTTGGGTGTCGAGGCCGGTGGATTGGTTCGGGTCCATGTCAGAGCGGCCATAGCCGGGCATGTCGTACCAATGAACGTGGTAGTTTTGGGCGAGGGCGGGTATGATGCGGTGCCATGCATAGGAGGACCAGGGCCAGCCATGGGCCAGTACCAGTGGCGGGCCGGAGCCTGCGGAGCCCCAGGCGATCTGGCCTGCGGGGGAAGGGGCGGTTTTGGTGAGGTGCCATGTCATGCGGGTTGGATAACGTGTTGGAGGGGATCCGGCACTGCAATTCAGGTTGTGTCATGTAAGCTGGGCTTAAGTGCCAGTCGACTCAAACCTGAGGCATTCCCACCTTCGTTCACGAGGCGGTCCGCGGGGTGGCGCAATCGCGCCGCCCGTTTCGCCGCCCATTGCCTTTGTGGCGAACCCCCGGTTCGACGGGGGCGAGTCATGCTGGAAGCATGCCAAAGGCATGTCGCGGCCTGATTGTGCCGATCAGGCGGGGCTTTTGATATAGGCGAAGTGCTTCAGGTTTTGGTCAAAGGGATCTAGCGTAGCTTCAGATGTCCGGTAATCGCGTCGATCGTTTCCGGTAGGTCCGGGCCGATGGCGACCACAGTGTTAGTCGGCACGCCGTTGAACTCTGTCTTGCCGCTGTCGGTGATCAGCGCCGCTATCAAGCCCTTGGACTTGGCCTTGCCGTAAAGCTCCAGCAATTCCTCTTCGCTGTCCACCACCAGCGCGATCTTGGCGAAGGCACCACCCCGCCACGTCTTCACGCGCGGGTCGTTCATATTCTCCAGCGTGGCTTTCATGGAGGCATGGGCGCCTTGCGCGATTTCCTTGCCGCGCCGCATGTTGAGGTCTTTGCGGATCAGCAGGACCTGTTTCATCACGCAGGCGGGGTCAGGCTGCGGATGCCGGCGAAGCGGTGTTCCCAGTCCTCTCGGTCTTCGTCGGAGATTTTGGCGAAGAGCACATCGGGCACGGTGAAATCGTGACCTGCGGGCAGGGTGGTGAGCGCCTCGGAGACGTCATCGGGCCAATCCATCGCAAGCGTGTTCATCGCTGATAGCATGCGTGCGGCCGCGTCCGGGATGAAGGGCGCAGAAAGCACTGCGTAGAGGCGGATGAGGTTGAGCGCCAGCCGGATTTGCGCAGCAGCCTGTTCGGGGTTTTCTTTGAAGGTTGACCACGGGGCGGCCTCTTGCAGGTATTCATTGCCCGCGACCCAGATGGCGCGCAATTCCTGGCTGGCTTTGCGTAGCTCGATGGCGTTCATATGGCCTTCAAAGGCGCGAATGCGGGTGGTGAGGTCGGCGATCAGCGCCTCTTCCTGCGGGCCATTAGTGCCGCCTGAGGGGACGATTTCCCCGAATTTGGAGCGGCAGAATTTTGTGACGCGGGAGACGAAATTGCCCAGCACATCGGCGAGGTCTTTGTTCACGGATGTCTGGAAATTTTCCCACGTGAATTCGCTGTCAGAGTTTTCCGGCACATGGGAGAGCAGCCACCAGCGCCAGTAGTCTGACGGCAGGATGGAGAGGGCCTGATCCATGAAGACCCCGCGCCCTTGGGAGGTTGAGAATTGCCCGCCATCGTAATTGAGGTAATTGAACGACTTGATGTAATCGACCAGCTTCCATTGCTCGCCCGACCCGAGGATCGTGGCGGGGAAGCTGAGCGTGTGGAAGGGCACGTTATCCTTGCCCATGAATTGAGTGTAGGTCACGTCATCGGCACCCTTGTCGGTGCGCCACCAGCGTTCCCATTCGGATGCGTCGCGGCCTGTGGCCTCGGCCCATTCGCCCGCGCAGGCGATGTATTCGATGGGGGCGTCGAACCAGACGTAGAAGACCTTGCCTTCCATCCCCGGCCAATCCGTGCCGCCGCGTTTGACGGGGATGCCCCAATCGAGATCGCGGGTAATGCCGCGATCCTGCAGCCCGTCGCCGTCGTTGAGCCA
>JBCCAJ010000005.1:0-21503 GCA_039814845.1 Pseudomonadota bacterium
CAAGTCCCATTCGGTTTCGCCCTCCGTCAACCATTCGGCCATGGCTTTGCCAATCGCCGCTGAATGGGTGATCCCGATTTGCACCCCCGTGGCGTGATAGAAATTCTGCACGCCGCCCGCCGGACCAACGAGAGGCAAAGCGTCAGGCGCGTAAGGAATGGGGCCGTTCACAAACCGCTGCGCACCTGCCTCTTCCAAGAGCGGCACATGGATCGCGGCGGCCTCGAACACGGCCATCATCCCATCCACATCGTCCGCGAAAAGCTGATGATCAAAATCCCCGGGCACGCCACCTTGCCAGACGGGTCGGCCTTCATGGGCGTAAGAACCAAGTAGGAAGGCATTGCGTTCGCGCCGCAAATAAAACCGCAGATCGGGGTCGCGGATCAGGGGGAAGAGGGTGCTGTCCTCCCCCAACGGCGCAAGCGGCGTGGTGACCATGTATTGATGTTCAAGCGTCACAACCGGCAGGCGTAACCCCGCCATCGCCGCGATATGTGCCCCACTGGACCCAGCGGCATTGATGATGGTTTCAGCGATCAAAGTGCCCTCAGAGGTAGCAACCTCCCACGCGCCACCGGGTTGTTGGGTGAGGCCCGTGACCCGCGTGAACCGCCTAACCACGGCGCCCATATCGCGGGCATGCTTGGCCAGCGCTTGCGTCAATTGGCTGGGGTCGATGTCGCCCTCGTAAGGATCGAGGATGCCGCCGATAACGGTGTCGCCTGCCGTCCAGTAAGGATGCATCGCCTCAATTTCGTCTGGTGACAGCATCGACAGATCGAAGCCGGCAGACCGCGACACACCGCACAGGTGCTGGAAAAGTTGCATCCTCTCTACCGTATGGGCGGGCCAGATGGCCTGCGTGTGCCGGTAGGTGATGGGGGCGTCTGCGTCCTTGGCAAGTTCCTTGTAGAGCTGCCAGGCATAGTTGCCCGCTCGCATGCCAAGCCAGGAGTTTGCATATGTCGGGATGTTGCCCGCTGCGTGCCATGTGGACCCGGCGGTGAGTTCGTTTTTCTCCAAAAGCACCGCGTCGGTGATTCCCGCCTTGGCAAGATGGTAGAGGATGGCCGCCCCCACAGCGCCACCACCGATGATGGCAACGCGGGCGTGGGTCATCATTTAGTGATGCTCCAAAAGCGTGCCATAGCCGGGGATGCGATCGGTGATCCCAATACTGCGCAGCGCCTGCCAATAAACAGCGGCGTTGCAGGCGACGATGGGCTTGCCATGCGCGGCCTCCAATTCCGCGATGAGCGCCACGACCGGCAGCGCGGTGCCGACCTGAAGAATGGTGTCGCAGTCGGATGCGGCCACGTCAGCGAACACTGCACGGATGTCCTTCAAAGGTGTCTCGCAGATCTCTGGCAGGGTCGGCGCGCAGGTGCCTTGGATGGCGACCACCGCGAACCCGGCGGCCTCAGTATTGGCTTTGACCACGGCGTCCACCTCTGCATTAAAGGGCGTGACGATGCCGATTTTCTGCGCCCCCAAGGCCCGCAACCCGGCATAATCGGCTTGAGACGCGCCCAGAACGCCGACGCCGACTTGCTCGGCAATCTCCGCACAGCGCGCGGCCAGTTTTCCCGGCCCGCCTGGGCCCGCATCGGTGGTCAACCCCACTGCGATCACGGCTGGGTTGCAATCCATCAGCTTTGCGGCCTCGTCGGGCAAGTCATCAGATATGACATCACCACCCAGCCTGAAGCGTTGCATCTGATTGGTCACGCCGTCGGGGCGCAGCAGTTCCAGTTCTGGCTGGACGACCGTGTTCATAGCCGGCGTCATAACGCCTACAATGGCGCGGGGGGCAAGGGTATCGGCCATTCAGGTCTCCTTCAGATAGTCATTCAGCCCAACCATTCCACCAATATAGATCGTGTCACCTACGAGGCTGTCCATCTCGTTTGCGACATCATTTGCGCAGTCAAAATGGCTTTCCCAGATACCCAAGGTTTGACCCGTGTGGGTGATAGGCAGGAACCGATGGGTGGAGACATAGCCAGTGACAGGCAGCGGGCTGTCGAGGATGTCATAGGTGTAGAAATGGTCGGTGTCGGAATGAGCTATCAGGGTTTCGCGGAAGATTGACCCGTCGGGTATGTCGAGTTTGCGGATAGTGCCGGTGGCGGTGGGGGCGCCGGTTTCGAGTGTCGCTTTGGTCACGCCAGGGTTCCAGGCTGCGACACCGTCAAAGGCGCGAACGACCTGCCAAACGCGTTCGAGTGGTGCGTTTAAAATCATGCTGCGGAAAACGTGCATGTATAGACCTTTCCTAGTTTCACTTGATGTTCCCGCTCTTCTGGCGCGGAATCAAGCGCGTAGCGCGCCGCGCCTTCGCCTGGCCCTACCCAGGGCCTGGCGAAACGGCAATTGCAAGCCATCGCTCGAATGGAGTCCGAGAACTCAAAGATAAAACGCTGCTGTTCAAAGACCTGGATCGCCAGGCCGGGGCCAGACGATGGCGCTCTATTCGTCACTCTATGCCAAACAAAATTGGAAACTTAGACCGAATTTCCCGTTCCGCTTCCGCCGATAGGTGCTCTGGCGCAGTGGCCGCACGCAACGCCTCCACCCGCGCCCGTGCGCGATCCCAGATGGACTGCCCACCGCCTTCCAACCAATCCGATACACTCTGACGATCCGCCAGTTCGGGATAGTAGTAATCGGCCTTCATGCGCTTCAACGTCTCTGCTTCGCCCAGATAGTGCCCATCCTGCGTCACCACCCGTTCGACCGCCGCCAGATCGAGCGTTTCCGCCGACACTTCGACCCCCCGGATCGAGCGCAGGATTGCGCCGCACATGTCATCGTCGATCACCATCGCCTCGGGGCTGGCCACCATGATCGAGCCCAACATGCCGACCGACAGGTTAATCATATCCGCCCCCGCGTGACCTGCCATGGCGATGGTGTAGCCTTTTTCAAACCCTGCCTGCGCATCCATGACTTTCGCGTCCGTCATCCCCGCCGACACGGTTGAGGGCAGACCCACATGCGCCAGAAGCTGCGCGGCGGCGGCATTGGCAATCGCGGCCTCCCCGCTGCCACCACTCATCGCGCCTGTGCGCAGGTCTGAAATGAAGGGCATCAGCGCGTAGATACAGGGCGCGCCTTGCTCAATTCCGTCGACCACGACCAGCCCGGCCAGACATTCCGCCAACCCTTGCGCCAGCGCGCCGGCCAGTGTGACCGGGCTTGTCGCCCCCGCCTGCCCGGCGGAACAAATCTGTGGGATCATGCCGCGCGGCACGACCTCTTCCAGCGTGCGGATGCCTTCCTCGGCGAAGGTCAGCGGCGGGACGACATGCACGACGACGGCCATGCAGAAGGGGCGCGCTTTAAACGCACCTTCACCGCCGAGGGCCATGTCGAACATGTCTATGATCGGCGCCACATGGGACGGATCAGAGAAACTGACCCCAATGGGTTTTGACGTGGCTTTCATACAGGCAAAAGCGGTATTGAGATCGGCCGCCAAAGGTTCTTCCACATCCCGCGCTACAACCGGGCGCACGCCGTAGTGAATATTGGGACAGGCATCCAGAATGCGCATCAGATCGTAAAGGTCCGACAACTGGCTGTCGCGGAATTCGCGTGTCGCTGCATCCAGCACCTGCACCGCCGCCCCGCCTGTGCCGATATGCACGCGCTGCTGTCCGATCTTGAGGTCTCGAATGGGAAGGAACCCCGGCAGATCCACCATCTTCGGCGCACGCGAGAGTGCGGCCTGGATCATCGCCTCAGGAAAACAAATCCGCCCGTCATCTCGCAGCCGCGCCCCGCGCGCCAAAGCGTCGTCCCTGGCGGTGGGCGGAAGCCCTGCCATTCCAATCGACGCGAGGATGTCATAGGCGTGAGAGACGATTTGAGTGAGGTCCCTGTCAGAAAGCGGCCTCAAACCGCCACCGCGATCGGGCACGGGCGGCCTGATCGGGCGCACCTCAGATGCTCTTTTACGTCTCGCCATGGCACACTCCGCGTGTTGACGTTTATGCAAGACGATTTGTGGGAAAAAGCAACTGATTTGTACTCAGTTGGGCTGTGCGACCGACGGTGCCGGTCGCACGCGTTTTCAGATTAGCCCGCCGCAGCGACGGCGCGTTTGGCCATAACACCCACAAGATGCGCGCGATACTCGGCGCTGGCGTGCATGTCGCTGAGCATACCTTCTGACGACACAGAGACACCTGCCGCAGCCCCTTCGGAGAAATCACCCGACAGCGCGGCCTCAAGCCCGTTATGGCGGAAGACACCATCTGCGCCCGCGCCTGTGACGGCCACGCGAGCCGCACCACCGGTTTCGGCCGCAAAGACCCCCACCATGGCGTAACGCGACGCCGGGTTTGGGAACTTGGCATAGGCCGCTTTGGACGGCACGGGGAAACGGATGGAGGTGATGATCTCGCCCTCATCCAGTACGGTGGCGAACATGCCGTCGAAGAAATCATCGGCGGCGATTTCTCTTTTGTCCGTCACCACGGTCGCGCCCAGCGCCAGCACGGCAGAGGGGTAATCCGCCGCCGGGTCATTGTTAGCGACAGAGCCACCAATGGTGCCCATCGCCCGCACAGCCGGATCGCCGATCCCGTTTGCCAGCGCCGCCAGTCCGGGAATGCGCGCTTGCACTTCGGCATTGCTGGCCACATCCGCATGGGTTGTGGCCGCGCCAATGACGACGGTATCGCCATCCATGCAAACCCCCTTCAGCGCATCAATCCCGCGCACGTCCACCAGATCGGATGGCGCGACGAGATGCTGCTTCATGGTTGGCACAAGGGTTTGCCCGCCGGACAGGATCTTGCCGTCCTCCGCTTCGGCCAGGGCCGCGACAGCATCCTCGACCGATGTCGATTTGTGATACGTGGTCTCATACATGCGTATTCTCCTTACTCTGCCGCCATTTTGGTTTGCACCGTCTGCAGCGCGCTCCACACCGCTTGGGGCGTGGCGGGCATTTGCAGATCATTGGTGCCGATCGCATCCGTGATCGCGTTAATCACAGCAGGGGGCGCACCAATCGCACCGGCCTCACCACAGCCTTTGATCCCAAGCGGGTTGCCTGGGCAGACGGTGGTGTTGTGCTCAATTGTGTAGAAGGGCACATCATCGGCGCGGGGCATGGTGTAATCCATGTAAGAGCCGGTTATCAGCTGAGCATCATCGTCATAGACGACCTGTTCGAGCATGGCCTGACCGATACCTTGCGCCACCCCGCCATGGACTTGCCCTTCGACAATCATCGGGTTGATGATGGTGCCAAAGTCATCGGCGGCGGTGAATTGCACGATCTCCGTGACGCCCGTTTCCGGATCGACCTCCACCTCACAAATGTAGGCACCAGCCGGGAAGGTGAAGTTGGTGGGATCGTAGAAAGCCCCTTCCTTCAGGCCCGGTTCCATCCCGTCGGGCAGGTTATGGCTGGTATAGGCGGCAAGACCTACCTCGTGCCAGCCCATGGCCTTGTCGGTGCCCGCGACCTTCACTTCGCCGCCTTCAATGACGATGTCATCCTCAGAGGCTTCCAGCGTGTGGGCTGCGATCTTTTTGACCTTGGCCTCAACCTTGTCCATCGCCTTCACGATGGCTGACATGCCGACCGCGCCGGAGCGGGACCCATAGGTGCCCATGCCGAACTGTACCTTGTCGGTGTCACCATGCACGATCTGCACATTGTCGATGGGAAGCGAGAAACGTTCGGCCACGATTTGGGCGAAGGTTGTTTCATGCCCCTGGCCGTGGCTGTGCGAACCGGTCAACACCTCGATGGTGCCCACCGGGTTCACGCGCACCTCGGCGCTTTCCCATAGGCCGACGCCTGCGCCTAGGGACCCTACGGCAGCGGATGGTGCGATGCCACAGGCCTCAATATAGCAGGAATACCCCAGCCCGCGCAGTTTACCGCGACCGGCAGCTTCCGCCTTGCGTGCGGCGAAACCCGACACATCGGCAGCGGCCAGCGCCTTATCCAGATTGCCGTCAAAATCGCCCGCATCATAGGTCATGATCACCGGCGTCTCATGGGGGAACTCCCCGATGAAGTTGCGGCGGCGCAGATCTCCGGGGTCCATCCCCATCTCGCGCGCTGCGGTCTCCATCATGCGCTCAATGGCATAGCACGCCTCGGGCCGACCGGCCCCGCGATAGGCGTCCACCGGCACGGTATTGGTGTAGACCGCTCGGACGTTGCAGTGGATATTGGAGATGTTGTACTGGCCTGACAGCAGCGTGGCGTAAAGGTATGTCGGCACCGCGCTTGAAAAGAGCGACATATACGCGCCAAAGTTCGCAATCGTGTCGACCTTGAAGCCCACGATCTTTCCATCCGCGTCAAAGCCCATCTTGGCCGTCGACACGTGATCGCGGCCATGGGCATCTGTCATGAAGGCCTCGGACCGGTCCGATGTCCACTTGACCGACCGTCCCGTACGCATGGACGCCCAGAGACAAGTGATCTCTTCGGGGTAGATGTAGATTTTTGATCCAAACCCTCCGCCCACATCGGGGGCAATAACACGCAGTTTGTGTTCCGGGGCCACGTTGTAGAAGGCCGACAGCACCAGGCGCGCCACGTGGGGATTTTGGCTGGTGGTATACAGAGTGTAGTGCTCTTCCGCCTCATCATAGGTCGCCACTGCAGAGCGGGGCTCCATCGGGTTGGGGCTGAGGCGGTTGTTGGTGATCTCCATCTCGGTGATATGCGCGGCCCCGGCAAGTGCGGCATCGGTCGCGGCCTCTTCGCCGATTTCCCAATCATAGATCAGGTTGCCGGGGGCATTGTCGTGGATTTCCGGCGCGCCGGATGCCAACGCCTTGTCGGCCATGGCCACGGCGGGCAGTTCGTCATATTCGACCATGACCTCTTCGGCGGCCAATCGCGCAAGCGCTTGGGTTTCCGCAATCACCACGGCCACTGCATCGCCCACATAGCGGACCTTCTCAGTGGCCAGCGCCGACCACGCGCCCATGTTCATGGGAGAGCCATCCTTGGACGTAATCGCCCAACCGCAGATGATGTTACCGATCTCATCGCCAGTCAGCTGCGCGCCGTTCAGGACCTCGATCACGCCGTCCATCGCTTCCGCCGCGCTGGCGTCGATGCTTTTGACAGTAGCATGGGCATGGGGGCTGCGCACGAATGCGGCATACGCCTGATTTTCCATGCGGATATCGTCAGTGTATTTGCCTTTGCCGGTGATGAACCGCTTGTCTTCTTTCCGCACAACGCGGGCGCCAATTCCTTCGCTCATGATATGCCTCCCTTATTCTGCAGCTTTGGCCATGCCGGACATCTGCCCCGCGGCCTCTTCAATAGACTTGACGATGTTGTGGTAGCCGGTGCAGCGGCAGATATTGCCTTCCAGTTCCTCGCGGATCGCCTCTGTCGTCAGGGTTTTCCCCTCAGCGGCATAGCGGTCGACCATGTCGATGCCGGACATGATCATTCCCGGCGTACAGAACCCGCATTGCAGCCCGTGATTGGCTTTGAACGCCGCCTGCATAGGGTGCAGATCTTTGCCGTCGGCCACCCCTTCAATTGTCGTCACCTCCGCGCCATCCAGCGCAGCGGCAAGCGCGGTGCAGGACTTGATCGCACACCCATCCACATGCACCACGCAGGCCCCGCACTGGCTGGTGTCACAGCCCACATGGGTGCCAGTCAGGCGCAGATCCTCGCGCAGAAACTCCGACAAAAGCGTGTTGTCTGCCACGTCCCGGCTCACGGATTTGCCGTTCACCGTCATTTTCACTTTACTCATGGTGTCCTCCCTAATCGCACGGGTGTTGCCCGCGTGTTTTTCATCACTCAGCCGCGTTTGGCTGGGCGTTATTCAAATGCTCTTGGAAATTATCGAAGAATTTGGCGGCCAGTTTGCGCGCCGTGGAATCGATCAAACGGCTGCCCAGACGGGCCAGCTTTCCACCCACGGTCGCGCGTACTTCATAACGAAGGACGGTTTCCTCACCATCCTCAGCGAGCGTCACATCCGCACCACCCTTTGCAAACCCCGCAACCCCGCCAGAGCCTTCCCCACTGATCGTGTAGCCTTCAGGTGCGTTGATGTTTGTGAGCGCGACATCGCCTTTGAATGTTGCTTTTACCGGGCCGATCTTCTGGACCACCACCGCGGACAACTCCGTGTCGGATGTCTTCTCAAGTTCCGTGCAGCCTGGAATGCATGCGCGTAGGACGTCAGCGTCGTTGAGCGCGGCCCACACCGTTTCACGCGGCGCGGCTATCCGGTGTTCACCGGTCATATCCATTGCTGGGTTTCCTCCCCGGAACCTTGCTAATTGAAGGCAGCTTATCCAAGCCTCCGCGAAAATCAAATTTTTTCAAGGTGCTGGTCAACGTGACGCGGGTGCGGCACGTACTAGTGGGCAACCCGCCGCGCATCCTCTGCCCCAAGCGCACGGGACAGATCCATCAGGCTGTCCAACGAATGACAGGCGTGAAACGCATCCACATGTTTCAAGAGCGCCTTTACCCCGCCGGCCTTGGGTGCAAAGCCCTCAAAACGCAGAAGGGGATTGAGCCAGATGAACCGTCTCGCTGTCCGCGAAAGTCGCGCAGCCTCTTTATCCAGAAGATCCAGATCATCGCGCTCCAAACCATCGGTGATCAGTAAAACTTGCGTGCCCGTGCTCAGTACTCGCCGCGCCCAACCCTTGTTGAACCGCTCCAAGGCCGCACCGATCCGTGTGCCGCCTTCCCAATCCTTGGCCTCCCGCCCGATAGTGGCGAGAGCCGCGTCTGGGTCGCTCATCCGCAGCGCGCGGGTGACATTGGTCAGCGACGTACCAAAAGTGAACGCGTGCACATGGCCCCAGGCCGGGTCCCGCGCATGGGTGATGGCGTGCAGGTAGCGCAACAACATGCGCGAATAAATGGACATAGAGCCAGAGATGTCACAGATCGCCACCAAATCAGGTTTGCGCGTCTGGGGCGCTTTGCGCGCCATCGCGCTAACCTCGCCCCCGCCCCGCGTGGCCTGACGCAGAGTGGCGCGCAGGTCGGGCCGTACTCCGCGGAGATCAGATCGAGTGCGTCGGGTTCGCAGAGGTTTAATGACCACGGCCAGCCTGCGCACAGCCTCCTGCGCCTCACGCAGGTCCGCCGTGCTCATCTGTTCGAAATCCATCTGTTTCAGGACTTCATTTTGCGACCACGTCAACAGCGCCTCGCGGGTGATTTCTTCTTTAGGTTTGCGCGTGTTCGAGCGAGGCGGCTCACCGCCCAGAGCCTCCTCCGCCCGACGTCGTGCGGCCTCCGGCGGCGGCGGTGGCGTGTCATCTTTCAGCCGGGGCGACAGCATATGCATCAGCCCTTCCAGAAATTCCGGGTCACGCCAGAACATGGAAAAGACTTGGTGAAAGACCTCAAGATGATCGGCCCGTGTGATCAGCGTTGCCCGCAAGATGTGATAGAAATCCACCCGATGGGAAAACCCCACGGCCTCTACCGCGCGGATCGCCGTTTCCACCTGTGCCGTGCCGATCTTCAGCCCGGCTTTTCGCAGGGCCTGTACAAAATGCACGATGTTTTCAACCAGCCGCCCTTCTGCGGTCTCGTCCATCACTCCACGCCTGCCAGCATGCCCTTGGCCTCATCCAAAAGCCGCGTGGTTTCCGCCCCGGCGATGCGGGCGATATCGTCTTGATACTTCAAGAGCGCGCCCACCGTGTCGGTGATCATCTCAGGCGACAGCGCCACAGCATCCAGCGCCACCAGGCAACGCGCCCAGTCGATGCTTTCGGCCACGCCGGGCGATTTGAACAGGTCCTGCCCGCGCAGGGATTTCACGAAGGCCACGATTTCCGCGGACAGCGCATCGGTGGCCTCGGGCACACGTTTGCGCAGGATATCCAGTTCGCGATCAAAAGTCGGGTAGTCGACCCAGTGATACAGACAGCGCCGCTTCAGGGCATCGTGCACCTCCCGCGTGCGGTTGGAAGTAAGGATCACGATGGGTGGGTCCTCTGCCGCAATGGTACCGATCTCGGGAATCGTGACTTGGAAGTCAGAAAGCACCTCAAGAAGAAACGCCTCAAAGGGTTCATCGGTGCGGTCCACCTCATCAATCAACAGAACCGGCGGGCCTTTGGCGTGCGGCTCCAACGCCTCCAGAAGTGGGCGGCGGATCAGGTAATCGTCAGAGAAAAGCTCAGCCTGCAACCCCGTGCGGTCCGCTTTGCCAGCAGCCTCCGCCGTGCGGATAGCAATCATTTGACCGGCGAAGTTCCATTCATAAATGGCCGAGGACGCATCCAGCCCCTCATAGCACTGCAACCGGATCAGATCGCGGCCCAGCATGGCGGCAAGCGCCTTTGCTATCTCTGTCTTGCCGGTGCCAGCCTCCCCTTCCAGAAAAAGCGGCTTGCCCAGTTTAAGCGCCAGATAGGCCACCGTGCCAAGATCACGGCCACACACGTAATTCTGCGCACCAAGGTGGGTGATCAGGTCATCAATGCTGTTCAGCTTTGGATCCACGGGCCATCCCTTTCTCAGACGTAAAGACATAGAAGTCCGCGTGCGATCTGTCCATGGGACAGGGCACGAGAGGGTCCGCGAGGTGGCCTTCGCATTTTCCGGTTCTCATCACCCGAATTCCGTGGTTGCATCGGGCGCAACATGAATTTGACAACAAAAACCTTTCAAAACGGCACGCATCGCACCCGCGCACCGCAGCAGACGTTGGACCGGGTTCATCCGCATCTGGCCGCCATGGGCATCACGCGGGTGGCCAATGTAACAGGGCTCGACCGGATCGGCATACCGGTGGTCAATGCGTTCCGCCCAAATTCACGGTCCCTTTCCGTGTCGCAGGGCAAAGGGATGACGTTGCAGGCCGCCAAGGCTTCTGCCGTGATGGAGGCGATTGAGGGATTTCACGCCGAAGAGATCGATTTGCCAGTGGTGGCAGGCAGTTTTGACAGCCTGAGCGGGGCGCACCGTCTGATCGACACAGATCGGCTTGCGGTTCTAAGTGAGCGGGAATTTGACCCTGACCGGCCTATTGAATGGTTTGAGGCACGCGATCTGATGTCGGAGGCAGCAGTGCTGGTTCCGTCGGAACTGGTCCATACCGATTATACCCTTCCCCGAAGGCCGCAGGCCGGGTGTTTTGTGGCAAGCACGAATGGCCTCGCATCGGGCAATCACGCCTTGGAAGCCATCGTGCATGGCATTTGCGAAGTGATTGAACGCGATGCCCATACGCTTTGGGAACTGGGCAACACTGACCAAAAGGCCGCGACGCAAGTCGATCTCAACACCGTCACCGATCCCGCCTGCAAGGAGGTGGTTGAACGACTTCGTGTGGCCGGGATGGAGGTCGGCATTTGGGACATGACAGGTGATGTGGGCGTGGCTACGTTTCACTGTCTCATCACCGACACAGTGCAGGAAAATGGCCATTCCGGCGGCGGCGCGGGCACACATCCATGCCGCGATGTGGCGCTGATGCGCGCGCTCACCGAGGCCGTTCAAGTGCGCACCAACTACATCACAGGTGCGCGTGATGACCTCGAACACGACGAATACACCCAAGACGGTATCGCGCGGAAAACCCGATACGCCCAGCGCTTGATGGATGCGCAGCTTACCCCTCCCATCCATTTCACGGATGTCCCATCTCATGTGGTTGAGACCTTGGAGGATGACCTGCACCACTGTCTCGCCCGCCTTTCTGCCGTCGGCGTGCGAGAGGTTGCAGCCGTTGAACTGACCAAACCCGCCTTCGACATTCCCGTCTGGCGCGTGATCATTCCCGGCCTCGAAGGCCCCCATGATCACGCCGATTATTGCCCAGGCCTGCGTGCCATGCGGAGGCTTGGCCGATGATCTTATTCGCAGGCCCCACCATCTCGGCGGAAGACATCCGCGACCTGTTGCCAGAGGCCGAAATCCGCCCACCGGCGCGCACGGGCGATATCTATCGCGCGGCCCAAGATAAGCCGGTGGCCATCGGCCTCATCGATGGGTTCTTTGAAGGGGTCCCGGCCGTCTGGCACAAGGAAATCCTTTGGGCCATGGACCAAGGCATCGCCGTCTTTGGGGCCTCCAGCATGGGCGCGTTGCGCGCGGCAGAATTGCATGCGTTCGGAATGATTGGTGTCGGTTGGATTTTTGAAGCCTACCGCGATGGACGATTTAAGGATGACGACGAAGTTGCCCTGCGCCACGGACCCAAAGAGATGAGTTACATGGCCCTGTCGGAACCCATGGCCAACATCCGCGCCACGCTGGATCAAAGCGTTTCGGAAGGTGTTCTAGACCAAGCTATCGCATCAAATCTGATCAACCGGACAAAGGCCATGTACTTCCCGGATCGATCTTGGGACGCCCTTCTCACCCACGCCTCTGAGGCAGGCATGGGTGAGGCTATTGACCAGTTCAAGACATGGCTAAACACCAACAAGATTGACCAGAAAAACCGGGATGCGCGCGACATGACGATGCGCATGGCAGGCTTCAAAGGCACCACCAAGCCAGGGTTTCACTTTCAGCACACTGTCATGTGGGAGGACCTGACACGTCACTGCGACAGTGCGGGGCCGGGTCTTGCCGTTTCGCTCATATTCGACGACCTGCGGCATGATTTTGAACGCTACCAACCCCTCCGCCATCGCGCGGCTGCGCATCTACAAGCGGGCATGGACTGGGACGTCCCGCCCGAGGTTATCGACACCGCCTTGACCCAATTTCGAAAGGAGCACAGACTTTACACGGGGGCCGCGCTCAACGCATGGCTTACAGAACACCAGTTCAACATCGACACGCTGCGCGCAGATATTGAACAAGGTATCCGCCTGAGCGCAATTGCCGAAGAAGACCCCGCGTCTTTCCTCACAGCGCTGCTGCAAGCGCTCAGGGAAGAGGGCGCCTTCGACACACTTCTGGCCGCAGCGAAACCCAAAGCTGACGCACTGCGCACGGCGGGTTTTGATAACCCCACGCTCGCCGACACGGGCCTTACATCTGTTGCTCTGTTGATGTGGTACTTTGAAACCTTCCGGAAGGAACCCGTCCCCCACGACATGGATCTCTTCCTGCAAATCCACGACTACGGCACCCGCGACGCGTTCGAAGAAATGATGGCGCGACAGTATCTCCTGTGGCAGGATCATGGTTATTAACCCACGGGGCCAATGCATTTGTCATATATTGAGACGGAACATAAAGGCGGCACACGCTTTCGGCTGTATCCTCAGCCACCGTCCCTAGAACAGCAGGAAGAACCTGAAACCGTTTGGGTGTCTTCGCCCGCCGGATCGCTGATGCCGGGCCCATCGGATCACCGGATGTACGTGATCGATCCGGTGGGCAAGGAAAAGCCCTACGGCTACTATCCCGGGCCAAATGGATCGACTTTCCACTACCGCCCGCCTTGGCCCGGCCCGATCCTGGATGTGGCACATCCTGACGCTGACGGCCATTTCGATCATCTGGAACTGGGCACGTATCAGTTCGAACAGGCCCATGCATTCGGGTCAATCCGCTTCACGATGGACATCTGGGAGCGGTATTTTGAGCGACCTTTGGTGTGGCATTTTGACGAGTTCTACGACCGGTTGGAAATCCTGTTTCTGCGCGGGCTGGACAATGCCTATGCGGGGTTTGGATCGGTTGAGATCGGGTCTTACACATCCAAAAAAACCGGGGAGCATGTGGAGTTCGGCCTCAGCTTTGACATCCTGTCCCACGAACTTGGCCATTTGATCATCTACAAAGAGATCGGGTTGCCGGGCACGAGGCAGGTGGACGGTGAATATTTCGGCTTTCACGAATCCGCCGCTGACATGGTGGCGCTGATTTCACTTCTGCATTTCGACAGCGCTTTGGTGGGTCTGTTGGAAAACAGCCGGGGCAACTTGTATTCCTATAACCGCCTGAACCGGTTCGGAGAGATTTCCGACAACTGGCAACTGCGGTCCGCCGCCAATCAGAAGACCATGTGGGATTTTGAGGATGGCTGGACCTACGAACACCGCCTCTCACAAGTGCTGACTGGTGCGCTTTTCGACACTTGGGTCGATATCTTCCACGAAAACCTGTTGGAGGCCGGGCTGATTTCCCAAAGCCTTGAAGAGCTGTCTGACCGGATGGAGGGCGACCCCGAGTATGAGGCCGTAATCCAACCCATGTTTGATGAGGCCTACGGGCGCAATCCTGGTGGCTTTGCCGATGCGCTGATTTCCTCGCGCGATTTCATGGGATTTGCCATGGCTGCCCTGTGGGAACGGCTGTCGATTGAGACACTGGACTTTGCGGATGTCTATGAGACGCTGATTGAGGTGGAACACGACATGACCGGCGGGCGTTATGCCTCAATCATTCATACAAATATGCGTCGTCGCGGCATCGGTATCGTCAAGGCCGGCCCGCGGCTCAAGCCACCCGACAAGAAGAGCCACGCGTTCTCTGACCGCACGGCAACGCCACAAGGCACCTGTGACTGCTGCGACCCCAGCCTGCCGTATTCCGTCCGCAGGGAATTGGCCCGCAGTAGCGGGTGACAAAAAGGGCGACATTGAATGGTTAATGTGCGTAAATACCAAAGCGGTGGGCGGTATTTGACTCACCCCCAAGACAAAAGGATTTAAACATGGGCGATAGATTGGTGAATTTCTCAACCATTATGCTCTTTGGGCGTGAAATGGATGACATTAAATATTCGGAGGCGGGTGGCCCCAATGAGTCTGCGTCGAACGCAGACAGTGCCCCTACAAAACGCCCTGAACAGGACGACACCAACAATTTCGTGGACAGCCAGCTGGCCGCTGACAACGCCCGCTTCGCCCGCATTTTCGGGTTTAGCTATGAAGGGCAGTATTACGATCTGGCCCGCCCACAGATTTTCCTGGTGCATGGCAACGGCGCTCCGGCGGAAGACGCCGGCGCAATCAAGGAACGGTTGCGTGGCAGCGTGGATCAGGGCGGCATGGCCACACGCAACGTGAAATTCGCCGATGACCTGCGGGTCTGGGCCTATGAGAAATCAGATTTCTCTGTGCGTCTGGATCCCGATATCGGCCCGCTGGAACAGATTCTGCTGGGCGCCGAACTGGGCATGGACGGTGGTTATAGCGGCGGCAAAGCGTATAGCGGCGGCAAGGCGTACTCCGGCGGCAAAGCGTATAGCGGCGGCAAGGCGTATTCGGGTGGCAAGGCCTATTCGGGTGGGAAAGCCTATTCCGGTGGTAAGGCCTACGGCGGCAGCGACTGATCTGACATTCCTAGAACACTGGAGCGGCTTCGCTAGGCCCCGGTCTGGCGATCCTGGTGTCAATCGATAGCGCTTTATCGTGACGTCCCGCTGGGCGATTGCACATTGCATGACGTCGACAATTCGCCAGGCCCTGGGTGGGGCCTAGCGAAGGCGCGGCGGGCTAAAGCCCTTGAATCCGCGCCGGGGCGCAAAACGATCAAGTCGGAGCCCTCAGGTATCGCCTGTCATATACCGCTTGTGGATCTTCGTCTCATCCTCAGCCACTTGGTGAAACCCCAGGCGTTTGTAAAGCTTGGCCGCGCGGTTGCCTTTCACCAGTGACAGGCTGACATTCTTGCCCTGCACTGCGGCCTCCGCGATGGTGTCCTTGATCAGGACGGTGCCAATCCCCTGCCCTCGCGCGCTGTCGACGAGGAACAACTGATCAAGGCAAAATTCCTGATCGGTGTGGGATACTTGAATCCAGCCCACATCCTGTCCGTCCAGCATGATCACCCGCACCTCATCCACATCGTAATAGCTGGCAAAGGCGGCCTCTTTTTCCCGTGCATCCCAAGCGCCAAGCGCTTCCAGCAAGGGTTTCATGGACTTGAAATAAAGGTCTTTTGCAAAGTTGTAATCGTCCGCACGCCCTGGGCGTAGGTCAAATGGAATTGAAATATCAGCGTTCACGTTACCCCCGCTTTCTTCAGCCCCTCGATCAAACGCTCTCGGGGTTCTGGGTTTCGATCCGGGGGCACGTTCTCCCAATGTTGGAGCGTGAACTCCGGATGCGTTGCATGGATTTGCGACGCATGGCGGCGCGCCTCATCCATCCGACCGATCAGCGCATTGCTGGCCGTTAGCATGCGGTAGGCTTCCGTCTTGTCGCGCATCTGCGTGAGCGTGCGGATGGCCTCCTCATAATCGGTCATGTCGAAATAAGCTTCCCCCAGATGCCATAGGTACCAGTCTGGGTAGAACGGGTTCAGCGTCATCGCGCGGCGGATCAGATCAACGGCGCGCTCCGGTTCACCATAGACGCTGGCAGAATGGCCCATCTCAGCCAGAATATCGGCGTCATTGGGATTGTACTGAATGGCCCGTTCATAGGCGGCCAGCGACTCATCATGGCGGCGTTTGTACAGGCAGGCATTGCCAAGAGCAGCATGCCCCCGCGCATCATCGGGATCCAGCTGCAGCGCCATTTCCGCCTTCAGGATCGCATCATCGAGCGAATCCTCCGGGCTGTCCGCCCAGTTGAACCGCCACGCGTCGTTGGACGCACGAGAAATGGAACTGTAAGACACCGCATAATTGGGATCGATGCTGGAGGCCTGCTCAAAAAGCCTGCGGGCATGCAGGTTCAGTTCCCGGCGAGGTTGCTTGTACAGCTCCCGCCCCCGAAGGATCAGACCGTAAGCCTGCAAATCAGAGGGCGCGGATTGTTGTTGTCGCTGTGCCTCGGCCTTGTCGATTTTCACCGACAGGCAAGACGCGATAACGGCCGTCACCTCATCCTGGAAGGCAAAGACATCGCCGATGGAGCCACTGAATTTTTCAGCCCAGACGGATTTTCCACTGTCCGCCTCAAGCAGTTGAACCTGCACACGCAGCTGTTCGCCAACGCGCTGAAATCCCCCGGTGGAGATGTAGCGAACGCCCAGCCTTTCTCCGATTTCACGCATCGGCACTTGCTGATCCACGAATTTGTTCGACGATTGCTGCGCGATCACATGCAGGTTGTTGAACCGCGTGAGGTTGGAGATGATATCGCCTGTAACCCCGTTGCACAGATGGGTGTTCTGCGGCTCCCCAGACAGGTTTTCGAGGGGCAGCACCGCGACGGAACTGTCCGGAATATGCCTGATTTCCACCGCCCGTTCCACAATGGGGGGGGCCGCCACGCGGGGGCCGACGGCAAGGCCCACCGGCTCAATCTCAAAGATTTCGATAGGCTCGTCGATGTTCTTAAGCTCGGGTGTCCCAAGCTCTGTCATCGGCACGTTCGTGAGATGGGGGGTGACCTGCAAAATCGCCTTGCTGATGCAAATTGCGCCCGGTTTGGCCAGCCCTTGCAGCCGTGATGCCACGTTGATCGCGTGGCCTTGAAGACCGAACTTGCCGTCGGTCACATCGCCCATGTTGATGCCAATGCGGAACACAATGGGCTCTTCCGCCGCGTGCCACACCTGATCATTGGCAAATTCCTGTTGCATCGCGATGGCGAAGTTCACGCAGTTCGACACATTGCCAAAAAGCGCGACGATCCCGTCACCCGCGACATTGCTGATCATGCCGCCATAATCCGTGGCCAGTTGTTGGATCAGCGTAATGGCCTGTTCAACCCGAAGCGAAGTATCGGCCTCATTGCGGGCCATGAGGCGCGAATAGCCATACACATCCGCGACCAACACCGTCATCAAGCCATTATGTGTGCCTTGTGGCCCCATACGCTGTTGCGCCCTTATTCCCAAACTGTCCCACTGCCGCCCGAAAGTACGGGGTTTTGCGGCCCACGGAAACCCAAGAATTCATCCAAGCGGCGGCCCTACAGCCCATACTGCTCTCAAAATGCTCAGAAAAATTTGCAAGCGCAGCGAAATCAACCCTAAGGTGTCAGCGCAGACTGCGATTTTGAAAGGGGGGAATTCAAAATGGCACTTCAAACTGGAAAGAACTATTTCATCGCAAAACCGGATGTTGTTTTGCGCAAATCAGCCAGCGGCCGCACGGCGGTCAACCACCTGATCCTGGGTGACTGGCTGAGGTACCTTGGCGAAAGCTCTGGCGATCGGATCAAGGTCAGATGCCGCGGCGATGTGGGTTGGTTGCACCAAGATGATGTCACCCCGGACCGCGCACTGGAGGTCAATTTCGTGGATATCGGTCAGGGTGATGGTTGTCATATCGTGACGCCCGATGATGACATCATGCTGATTGATGCAGGCGTTGGGTCCAACATGGAACGGTTTCTGAGTTGGCGTTACAACCTGCGCGGCCGCAACGTGGCCCGCGCGCCGGATTTTGACCCAACCGAAGCCGATCGAGGACCTTGGAAAATTGACTACGTGGTCGTGTCCCATCCCGACAATGACCACTACCTGGGCTTTCGCCCGGTGTTTGAGAACCCCAAACTATCTTTTGAAAAGGTGTTCCACAACGGCATCGTAGAGCGGCCCATCCCGGATCAAGACAAGGACCCAACCTTGACCTATCCATCCGGCGACGATCTGGGCGGATATGTTGACGGATCGCCAAAGTTTCTTTGGGACGTGGCCTTTGAAGATGCGCGCCTGAAGGAGATTGTTGCGGATCATCCGTCCACCACCAAGCAGCTTTTGTCGACCTATCGCGCGTGTCTGGCGAATTCCCCGAACGCAGACTTCAAGGCGCTTGGTCTGACGAAGGATGATTTGCGAAACGGAACGCCCAAGTTCATGGACAGGTTCGATGGCAGCGCCGGGCAGCCGTTCGCGATGCAAGTTCTTGGGCCGGTGACAGAAACCGTCACCCATGCCGGGGAAACACGTCAGTGCCTGCGAAAATTGGGCTCAGAAGGTGTGACGAAGAACGGACATTCGGTAACCTTGAGGCTCAAATACGGGAGGCTTCGTGTCATGCTGGGTGGGGACCTCAACACCCAAGCACAGGATTTCCTGCTCAAGCTTTATGCGAAGGGGCCGGCGAAAACCTCATCTTTGGAAAAGAAGATCAACAAATTGACTGCCAAAGGGCACACGAAAACGGCTGCGCAAGAGGAGGATTTGGAGACCGCCAAAAAGAAGCTCGCAAAAGTCATCGCCAACGGGCGAAAGATATTCGAATGCGATGTGGCGAAAGCCTGCCACCACGGCAGTTCCCATATCACCGATGCATTTGTCAGTGTGGTCAATGCGATTGTGACAGTCATTTCCAGCGGGGATGAAGAAAGCCATTCCCACCCCAGGCCAGATGCGCTTGGCACCTATGGCAAACACGGGCGGGGGCTGAGGCCGCTGATCTTTTCCACCGAACTGGCCAGGTCTACGCGGGAATTCACCCCGATCATAAGGCACCTGGACGCCCTGCGGCAGTTTGAGGCCAGAATTGAGGCCGAAACAAATCCCGCGGAACGCCGGAAAATCCAGCGCGAGATGGAGAACAAGAAAGACCGCAATGTCGCGGTCTATGGCATGATCACGATGCGTGCCTTGGGTGACAAGGTTGTCCTGGCCCAGAAGCTGGAAGTGCCGCGCAACGAAGGCGCCAAATGGGACCTTTATGAATTGGAGTTCAATCACAACACCGATGAATACGAATATCATTCCCACTAACGGCGCGACGACAGTTTGTGATTGCAGCAACTTTAGCGATAAGAACGGGTCAGAGAGCAGAGCTTTCTAGCCCAGAACAGGCAGGATCAGGCCCAAACCCATCAGCGTCAGCATGACCAGCACGGCGTTGCGGAACCAGTATTCGGACAGGCGGTGGCGAATGGCCTCACCCGCGCGGATCCCGAAGATGACGAATGAGGCACCAACGGCGGATAATAACAAATCGCTGACTCCAAACAGGCCAAGCTTGCTCAGGCCAATGGCCATCACAACGCTGGAGAGCGTAAAGGAACAATTGATGGCCTGAATGAACAGGTTTCGATCCAGATTGAGCATCATCAGAAAGGGCACTGCAGGCATCACCTGGGACCCGGTCAGACCATTAAAGAAGCCGGTCAACACGCCAGAGATCGGCGCCAATGGGCGTTCCGCCCGCTCCGGCAAGCTCAGGTTCGGCGTTGCTAGCGAGAACGCACACCATACAAGCAGCATGACCCCAAGAACCGCGCCCGCCTGCACGCCTTCGATCTGCGACAGCGTCCAAAGCCCAAGCGCCAGACCCGGCAAAAGCGCGATCAGCATCGGCCAAAAGCGCCGCACCGTTTCGCCAAACCGTCCGGCCTGCCGCATCACCACGAGGTTGGAACAAATGGATGGGATGACGACCAGCGGCAGCGCCTCTTTCAACCCAACCGTCAGCGCCAAGATGGGCAGGCAGGTTGTCGAAAACCCTAAGCCGGTGATCCCCTTCGCCGTCGCTGCAAAGACATAGGTCGCGAAAATCAAGGCGACCTGCAGAAGCGTAAGGTCAGCCAGCATGGGCGGCCAGATACTCCATCGCCGCCTGCGCGCCGCCTGTCTGGTGTGCCACGTCCGCGCGGATCATACCCATCTCCACCCCGCAAAGCGTGCCCATCAGCATCAGGTCGTTGAAATCGCCCAGATGGCCGATCCGGAACACCCTATCCGCCACCTTATTGAGGCCTGTGCCCAGCGACATATCGAAACTGTCCAGAATTTGCATACGAAGCGCATCTGCGCCCTTGTCGTCTGGCATCAGCACGGCGGTCAGGCTGTTGGATCGCTCCGCCGGGTTCACGGCCAGAATGTCGAGCCCCCAAGCCGCCACCGCCTGCCGCGTCGCCTCTGCATGGCGGGCGTGTCGGGCAAAGACGTTCTCCAGGCCTTCCTCAGACAGCATATCCAGCGCCTCCCGCAATCCGTAAAGCAGGGTCGTGGCGGGTGTGTAGGGGAAGAACCCATTATCATTGGGTGCCGCCATATCCCGCCAATCCCAGTAGGACCGGCGATCCCCGCCTGCCTCACACGCGGCCCATGCCTTGTCCGAGATTGCGTTGAACGACAGGCCGGGCGGCAACATCAGCCCCTTCTGCGACCCAGCGACCACGACATCCACGCCCCATGCATCGGTTTGAAAATCAATGGACCCCAGCGAAGAGATCGTATCGACCATCAAAAGCGCAGGGTGGCCTGCTGCATCCATCGCCGCCCGCACCGCACTGATATCGGAGGTGATCCCCGTGGCCGTATCATTGTGCACCACGCAGACCGCCTTGATCTTGTGGGCGGTGTCGGCTTCTAACTGTTCCCCAATCGCCTGCGCGCTGGCCCCGGTGCGCCAATCGCCCTGCATGAAGATCGGATCAAAGCCCAACTTAGCGGCCATGTTTTTCCACAGCGTCGCGAATTGGCCTGTTTCATACATGAGCACCTGATCGCCAGGGGCCATTACATTGACCAAAGCAGCCTCCCACGCGCCGGTGCCCGACGCAGGATAGATCACAATGCGGTTCTGCGTTTTGAACACGGACCTGAGATCTTGAAGCAAACCCAGCCCAAGCTCACCAAATTCCGGACCGCGATGATCCATCACCGCCCGGTGCATCGCCCTGAGCACCCGATCCGGTGTGTTCGTAGGCCCCGGAATTTGAAGAAAATGTCGACCTGATCG
>JBCCAJ010000162.1:0-6269 GCA_039814845.1 Pseudomonadota bacterium
CACCGCGCGAATGACCCCTTCGGCGATCCAATCGCAACGGTTGATGCCCGCGAAAATGTTGACCAATATCGCCTCAACGTTCTTGTCGTTGAGCACGGCCTTGAAAGACATAAGCACGCGTTCGGGGCTTGCCCCGCCGCCCACATCGAGGAAGTTGGCAGGCTCACCACCGGCCATCTTGATCATGTCGAGGGTTGCCATCGCCAGACCCGCGCCATTCACGATGCAACCGATCTTGCCGTCCAGCCCGATGTAGTTGAGGCCGCGATCCCCCGCGTAGGTCTCACGCGGGTCTTCCTGGCTTTTGTCGCGCAGTTCCGAAATGCTTGGGTGCCGGAACAGGGCGTTTTCATCAAAGCTCAGCTTTGCGTCCAGCGCCACTATGTCATTGCCTGCGGTCACAACCAGCGGGTTGATTTCCACCATGGCAGCATCTTTTTCGCTCATCAGCTTGTAGCAGCCCATGATTGTTTTGGCGGCCTGCGTGATCAGCGGCGCATCAAGGCCCAGCTGAAACGCAATCTCACGCGCCTGAAAGGCCTGCATGCCCACCGCCGGGTCGACGACCGAGCGGATGATCGAGTCTGGCTCGTTTTCTGAGATTTCTTCGATTTCCATGCCGCCTTGGGCCGAGGCCACGACCACAACGCGCTCCAGTGTGCGGTCCATGACGAAGGCCAAGTACAGTTCCTGCGCGATGTTCGTCGCCTCTTCGATGTAGAGACGGTTCACAAGCTTGCCCTGCGGTCCGGTCTGATGCGTCACCAAACGGCGGCCCAGCATCCAAGCGGCGGCATCCTGCACCTCTTCTTCGGAAGCACAAATCCGCACGCCGCCAGCCTTGCCGCGTGCGCCGGAATGGATTTGGGCCTTCACAACCCATTTGTCACCCGACAGTTCCGAGCAGCGATAGACCGCCTGTTCGGGGCTGTAGGCGATGCCGCCGCGGGGCACCGCGACGCCGAATTGCTTCAGCAGGTCCTTGGCCTGATATTCGTGGATATCCATGGTGTTATCCTCCTCCTTTAACCTTTGGCTGCAATCGCGTCAGCGACCACCAGCACGTTGTTGGCCATGCGTTCACTGGCCGCGTCGATCATTTTGCCGTCGAGGGCTGCAGCCCCTTTGCCCGCCGCTTCGGCCTTGCGCAGCTCTTCGATAATCCGTCGCGCGCGATCCACTTCCACCTCTGGGGGTGAGAACACGTCATTGGCCAGTTCGATCTGCGTGGGGTGAATGGCCCATTTGCCCTCGATCCCCAGCGTCGCGGCGCGCTTGGCGGAAGCAACGTATGCATCAGGATCGGAAAAATCACCGAACGGCCCGTCAATGGCGCGGAGCCCGTAAGCACGGCAGGCCACCGTCATGCGCGACAGGGCAAAGTGCCACTGATCGCCCGGGTAGTCGGGATTCAACCCGCCGATCACCACGGTGCGCGCGCGGGTCGAGGCCGCGTAATCCGCCACACCGAAATGCATCGCTTCCAGACGACCGGGGGCCGCGGCAATGGCCTCCACATTGGCCATACCGAGGGATGTTTCAATCAGCGCTTCAAGCCCGATCTGGTGCTCAAAGCCCATCGCCTCTTCGATCTGGCTGACCATGGTTTCCACGGTGTAGAGGTCCGCAGGTACCCCCACTTTGGGCACGAGGATCGTATCCAGATGCTGACCGGCCTGTTCCACGATCTCGACCACGTCGCGATACATGTAATGGGTGTCGAGGCCGTTGATCCGGATCGACATGGTCTTGCCCTTGGCTTTCCAGTCAATATCGTTGAGCGCCTGAATGATGTTCGACCGCGCTTGCACC
Source organism: Pseudomonadota bacterium (assembly GCA_039814845.1). GTDB lineage: Bacteria > Pseudomonadota > Alphaproteobacteria > Rhodobacterales > Rhodobacteraceae > Roseovarius. The sequence continues at coordinate 1,813 of JBCCAJ010000162.1, forward strand.
TTGTCGGGCGGGGCGACGGCGTCTTCGAGGTCGAGGAATATGTAATCCACATCCGTGTCGACGGCCTTGTCGATCATCGACGGGTTCGACCCCGGCACGGCGAGTTCGGAGCGTTGCAGGCGTTGTTTCTTGAGCGGGTGAAGGGTGTAGCTCATGCGATTGGTCTTTCATTGAACTTGGTGCGTTGGATGGATCATCGCAGGTGGCAGGCAATCCCAACACTTTCGCATGGGTAAGGAAGCGTCCCCGGGATGGGGCGTGGGGCCGGAACGGGTAGGGCGTGACTACCCGGTGCCCAGTTCTCGGGATGCATTTGGACACCGAGCGGGTGGCGGGTGTCCCTCAAGGAAAACAAAGGTTTACGATAGGAAACTTAAGCAGTGACGTCGACAAAAGGCGAATCAGAATTTTGCAAAATTCTGCGCCAGAAAATTCGAATTTTCTGGCGCATTTTCTTCGAAGAAAATGTTGGCTCTAAAATCGACGTATAGGTTCTTGGTTGCAAAAAATCACAACTTGGCCGGAATTTTCCACTGCCGTGAAACCGCGTCTCTGAAGCTCTTTGGAAAAGTGCTCCCGGCCAATGTATCTGTCTATATCTCGGAGATTTCGGCGCACGACCCGACCGTCACGGGCTGCTTTGGAAGAGAACACGTCTCTTATCCATTTTTGAGGGTCGATCGGGCCATTATTGTCCAACATGGCCCGATCTTGGTTTTTCTTGGTTAAGAAACCGTTGACGACTTACGTCACCAAATCCCCCGGCGTGTCCCCCTTCAGAAACGCCTTGAGGTTATCAATCGCGCGATACCCCATGCCGATCCGCGTGCCATCCGTCGCGGACCCCAAATGCGGGGCTAGAACGATGTTGCCGTAGTCCATAAAGCGTGGATCCAGCGCAGGCTCACCGTGGTACACATCAAGGCCGGCCGCAGACAACTGCCCGGAATCGAGCGCCGCAAAGAGCGCGTCCTCATCCACCACATCACCACGCGCCGAATTCACCAGAATGGCCCCCGGCTTCAACGCATTGAACACATCCGCATTGATCATTTTGAACGTGTCATCCCCGCCCGGCATGTGTAGCGACAGGAAATCGGACTGCGCGGCCACCTCGGCGATGGATCCAAGCTGTTCGGCATTGCCGTTCTGGATTTTGATGTCGTCAGGCACTTGCCACGCGTCTTGAAACACAACACGCATGCCGAACCCGTTATGGGCGCGACGTGCCATGGCCTGACCGATCCGGCCAAAACCCACGATGCCCAGCGTCGCACCGGTGACTTTCTTGCCAATCATATGGGTCGGCCGCCAGCCTTCCCATTCTCCGGCCCGCGTCTCCCGCTCACCTTCACCAATCCGGCGCGCGGCCGTCATCATCAGCCCCATGGCCAGATCCGCCGTGCAATCGGTCAGCACGTCGGGCGTGTTGGTCACGGTGATACCGTTTTCACGGGCCGCATTGATATCGATATGGTTAAAGCCCACACCGTAATTGGCCATGATCTTCACTTTGCCCTGCGCCGCCGGATAAAACTCCGGCGGGATCTTGTCGGACACGGTGGGCATGACCACGTCGCATGTTTCCGCCGCCGCCATGAACTCATCTTTGCTCATGGAGGTGTCAGGATGGCGGAGTATGACGTCGCCCAAATCTTGGGCGACGAGATGGTCTTCTGCTTCTTTTGGCCAGGCGCGGGTGACCAAGATCTTCGTATTGCTCATGTGGATCAGGCTGCCTTCGCGCTTGCTTTCATCGTGTCAGGCGTGGTGGCCCGGTAGCAGGCTTGCGCCGCCGCCACACCAGAGCCCGGCTCGATCTTCGCGCCCGCATCCACCAACGCCATTTCTGCTGCCGAGATCGCACCGCAGAGCATGACCGGGTTCAACGACCCCAAGTGGCCAATGCGGAACGCCTTGCCCATCAGCTTGTTGAGGCCGGTGCCCAGCGATGTCTGATACTTGTAGTAGGCGGTCGAAATCACATCCCGCGCATCCACACCTTCGGGCGCGTAGATCGCTGAAACAGTATCAGACGCCCATTCCGGCCCGCGAGAGACCAGCTCACAGCCGTCCCATGCGCCAACCGCCGCGCGCACACCTTCGGCGAGGCGATTGTGACGCGCCCAGATGCTTTCCATGCCCGCTTCAAGGATCGTATCCAGCGAACACCGCAGGCCGCGCAGCAGCTGCGTGGCCGGCGTATAGGGGAAATAGCCCGTGTCATTCAGCTTGATCATATCTTCAAAGCTGAAATAGCAGCGCGCCATGCCAGAGTTGCTAAGTGCTTTGTTTGCCTCAAGCGCCTTGTCGGACACGCCGAGGAAACCAAGGCCTGCAGGCAACATAAAGCCCTTCTGCGAACCGGACACCGCGAGGTCGACACCCCACTTTTCCATCTCAAATTCGACGGAGGCAATGGACGACACGCCGTCCACAAACAACATTGCCGGGTGGCCGGTTTCATTCAGCACGCGGCGAACGCCCTCGATGTCGGATGTCACGCCCGTGGCAGTTTCGTTCTGTGTCGCGAAGACCGCCTTGATCTCATGGTTCTTGTCGGCCTCAAGGCGCTTTGCGTATTCCTCCAAAGGAACACCCTTGCCCCACTCCACCTCAACGCAATCCACGTCGAGGCCCAGACGCTCAGCCATGTCGACCCATAGCAACGAGAACTGCCCGAAACGGGACATCAGAACCTTGTCGCCTGACTGCAGCGTGTTTTGAATGGCCGATTCCCACGCGCCGGTGCCGGAGGAGGGGAAGATGAAGACGCGGCCGTTTTCCAGGCGGTAAGCCTTCTTCATGTCGGTCAGCAAGCCGGAGACCAGATCGCCAAAATCAGGGGCGCGCATGTCCTCCATGGGCACGTTCATCGACTGGCGAATGTTTTCGGGAACATTGGTCGGTCCCGGGATAAAAAGATGCTGAAAGCCGTTCATGAGTGTCTCCTTGGTTTCCTGTTGGAGGCGCTTGTCGCGCGGCACGCCCCCATATTCTACGCCCGAGGGGATATCTGCTGCGAACGAGTGAGAAATCAAGCGACCAACCGGGTGGGCAATCCCACCCGCTCGGGTAGCGATTCTCACGATTTCGGCGATTTTACGGGGCTGCATGCAATTGCATACTATATTTTTGTTTGATTCCAATGATTTACAGACCTAGCTCCTGACAAATTAGATCAAGATTTCAATGGGGGATTCGATGTATAGTCGAGGGATGGAAGCGCTTAAAGCAACGGCAGAGATGGTGGTAACCCCCCTTGATGAACGCCCCGAAGTCGTGGTGGCGGACCGCCAGTTGATTGTCTGTCAGGGGATCGGATCGCTGGTATCGCAAATCGATGAAGTGCGACTGGGGCAGTTCGCGACGGATTTGCCAAGCCTTGCAAAAACGCTGTCCATGCTCGACGGCCAAGGCATCTTGATCCTGGGCGTGCGGTTGGGTGATGCGGACCTGACGGCCGCGCTTGACTTGGTGCGCAAGGATTTCCCGAAGGTGATGGTCGTTGTGGTGGCTGAAGATACGGAACTTGCTTTCATCCGAACGGCCATCAAGTCAGGCGCCAATTCCATTTGCATGATGAGCCAGATCCTCACCAGCCTGCCCAAGATCCTTGGAAAACTGGTGGAGGGGCATTCGATCCTGCCCACGGACATTCTGCGCAAACTGACGTCTGAGAAAACCGACAGCCTGTCCAAGCGCGAGCATGAGATTCTCGCGCTTCTGGTGGATGGGTTGACGAATTTCCAGATCTCTGCGCGGTTGGGATTGTCTGAGAATACGGTGAAGTATTACCTCAAGGCGATATACCAAAAGCTGGATGTGAACAGCCGCGGCGCCGCCATCGCGAAGTATGTGGCGGGCAACTACTGACAGCTTAAGCAATGAAACGCTGAACCCGAATTCACCCGCAGCGATTGATATAGTGCCATAGGGTGGCCCCGGTCTGGCGATACCGACCTCAGTTTAGCAGTGCTTTATCCATGGGTTCCCGGACTCCATCCGAGCGACGTGCTGCAATTGCCATCTCGCCAGGCCCTGGGTGGGGTCACCCTCTCAGCGATTGCAAGCAATCGCCTGTCCGTTGCCGGCAACGCATGCGCAGCATGCGTGAGAGAGGGCAGCGGGCGAAGGCGCGGCGGGCTGACGCCCTTGATTTCGCGCCGAATCCACTCGCTGATCAAGACGGCGCATCCTCAACCTGCACCAAATGCCAGCGAATCCGGTCGCTCTTGAACCCTGGCAACCCCGTCACACGCGGGGAAAGGCCCACCAGCTGCGTGCGGTGAAACGGGATCAGAGTGCCCGAGCGTTCCGCCAGATATCGCTGCGCTTGCAGGTAAAATTCGCGCCGTTCGAAAAAATCCAAACTGTTCCGCGCTTTGCGCAACATGCTGTCGAAGGTGTAATCCTGAAAATAGCTTTCATTCCATTTGGCCTGGCTTTGAAACGGC
>JBCCAJ010000454.1:0-2564 GCA_039814845.1 Pseudomonadota bacterium
ACGCTGGATGATCTGGATGCGGTTGCGGCCGCGTTTCGGGCAAAGCATGGCTTTCGCCTGCGCATCGCCACAAAATACCACAGGCTGGTGCGGGATTTTCTGCGCGCTCACGGGGTGGCTGATTATCAACTGGTCGACAGTCAGGGCGCGACCGAAGGCACCGTGAAGAACGAAACGGCAGAGGCCATCGCCGATATCACATCCACGGGCGACACGCTGCGCGCCAATCATTTGAAGATTTTGGATGATGGTCTGGTGCTGCGCTCTCAGGCGACACTTTTCCGGGCGCGTGCGCTTGATCTGTCAGATGAAGAACGGGCCACGCGCGATGCGCTGATCAAAATGCTAGATCTTACCTAGGGGTCTGGGCTTCTTTTGGGCCCACAGTTCACCCGCCAGAGCATAAAGTTACGGCGCCCCGCGACATCGCGGAGCGCCAGAATGTCTTAGAACCGGAACGCGCCGCGCACCTGGAATGTGGTCGCATCCACGTCGATCGTGGTCGGACCGTAATTGTCGAACTCGTGGTAAAGGATTTCCCCACCGACGGAGAACTGATCGGAGATCAGGTAATCGTAGCCTGCACCGATAAAGTAGCCGTCTTCGGAACCGAGTGTGCTGGCGTCCGCCTGGGCGTACCCACCAGTGGCGTAGATCAGACCTTGGCCTACTTCGAAACCACCGCGCACCTTCACGCGGAACACGTTGTCAACGCTCACACCCGGCGCGATGCCCACGTCGAGGAAGTCATAGTCCAGACCCACACCCAGCACGGCATTGCCGAAATCATAATCATACCCTGCGATGAGACCGGCAATGAAGCCGTCGCCATCCACACCGGGGGCGTTGCTGTCGATATTGGCGTAACCAAGCTGCGCACCACCGTAGAACCCTGTCCAATCCGGACCAACGGGTGAGATTGCAGGGGAAGAGATGACGGGTTCGGGTGCCGGTGCGATTGTGTTGCCTGCCAGAACTGGCTGGGACAGGATCGCAAGCGCCGCGGCCGTTGTCGCGATTGTTTTTTTCATTTTTCAGGTCCTTTCTTGGACTTCACTGCTTCGTCGTTTGGGCGTAACGAACCAACGGAACGTTTGTTCCGAATAAATCGGGCCTCTGGAAAAAAATTAAAGTAACTTTCGCGCACTGCGCGTAAACTGCGCGTGATCACGGCCATCAGATTGGCAGGAAATGGCCGATTGTGCTGAATAAGCCCCTGTTTTTGAGCGGCTTTTGGCCGATAAGCTCAAACGGGTCCGCTGGGGTTAAGATTTTAGGCCGATGTGCCGCTCTGCCTATGCGTGTTTTCAGAGAACGCCAATATCGGCTAAGGCCGCGGACAGCCCAGCTGGCAGAGTATCCTCATGCAGGCGCGATTTCGGCAAATCGGCTGGTGCATCCGCAGCGTTGAGGTAGCGCCAGCCTTGAAATGGGCGCTTCTGGGCCGTGGTCGTGCGCACGATGTCCGGATCGAGAACAAAGGCGCATCGGCGGATGCCATCTTGGCCAACCACCTCATCAAAGCGCAGCACTTTCTGGCGGCACTGGATTTGGCCTTGGATCACCCAGTAAATTGATCCACCTGCCAGAATTTCATCCGCCCGTTTGGGCCACATCCGTGTCACATGGCGCGGCAGACCATCCTCGCTGATCGCCCGGCGGGAGCCTTGCCATTCCTCAAGGCTTTCAACGGATGTCGATCCGACGCTCAGCTTGATGAGATTGAGATGTGTCACTGGAATCGATTCTCCCTACCCGCACAATATATCGTAGGGCCTAGCGGAAATGATACAAGGTTGTGGTGTTTTACGGCAGAACAGGGTATGGTCTATACCTTATCCAAAGATTGCCTGAAAGCCTGAGGTCTGCCAACCATGAGCCGTTTCGCCGCGCCAATCGCTGAAAGCATTTGGGACATGAAATACCGTCTGAAGGAGGCGGATGGCACCCCCATTGACGGGACTGTCGAAGACAGCTGGCGCCGCATTGCCCGCGCTTTGGCCTCGGTGGAAAAGACGCCGAAGGCTTGGGAAGATAAGTTCTATTCCGCGCTGGAAGACTTTCGTTTTCTGCCTGCGGGTCGCATCACCGCAGGCGCCGGAACGGGGCGTAATGTGACGCTCTTCAATTGCTTTGTCATGGGCACGATACCCGACAATATGGATGGCATTTTCAACGCGTTGCGCGAGGCCGCGCTGACCATGCAGCAGGGCGGCGGGATCGGTTATGATTTCTCCACCATCCGACCAAAAGGTGCGGAAGTGAAGGGTGTTGCTGCAGATGCCAGTGGGCCGCTCAGCTTCATGGATGTTTGGGATGCCATGTGTCGCACGATCATGAGCGCGGGCAGCCGCCGAGGCGCGATGATGGCCACGATGCGATGCGACCATCCCGATATTGAGGCCTTCATCACCGCAAAGTCTGATGCGGTGCGGTTGCGCATGTTCAACCTGTCTGTCCTTGTGACGGATGATTTCATGGACGCGGTAAAGGATGACGGCCCGTGGGATCTCAAATTCGGCGGCCGAGTTTATCATACCGTGCCGGCCCGCGATCTGTGGAAC